>JBOHED010000020.1:0-19663 GCA_050700915.1 Actinopolymorphaceae bacterium
GCTCAGGGATGCTGTACTCCCGGCCTACCGTCGGCTGTACGCGTTCTTCACCGAGGAGTACCAGCGGAACCTCCCCAGCGAGATCGCGGCTCTCAGGTTGCCGAACGGCGAGGAGTTCTACCGGGACCAGCTTCGCGAGTACACCACGACGGACCTGAGCCCTCAGGAGATCTTCGACATCGGCAGGTCCGAGGTCGAGTCGATCCAGAACGAGATGGAGGGAGTCGCCGCCGAGACCGACTTCGCTGGTGACGTGCCCGGCCTCCTGTCCTTCATGAAGACCGATCCGCAGTTCTACGCGACGACGCCAGCACAGCTGTTACGCGAAGCGGCGTGGCAGTGCAAGAAGTTCGACGGCGCAGTGCACCGATACTTCGGGCGGACGCCAAGAATGCGGTTCGGGATCGAGGAGCCGCCTGCCGACGTGGCGCCCTACTACACGTTCGGTCGCGGCACACTGGATCGGTACCTCCTCAATACCTACAACCTGCCCGCCCGACCGTTGTACTCGTTGCCTTGCCTGAGTCTCCACGAAGCCGCGCCCGGGCACTCCTTTCAGACCTCGCTCGCGTGCAGGCTCAGCATCCGCAGTTCCGCCGCCAGGTCTACGTCTCCGCGTACGCCGAGGGGTGGGCACTGTACTGCGAACGACTCGGTGTCGAGATGGGGATGTACGAGACCCCATTCGAGATGATGGGCATGCTGAGCTTCCAGATGTGGAGGGCGGCCAGGCTCGTCGTCGACACCGGAATCCACGCCTTCGGATGGACTCGGGAGAAGGCGCAGGTTTTCCTGCGTGAGCGAACTGGCATCGCGGAGCACGAGATTACGACCGAGGTGGACCGCTACATCTCATGGCCGGGTCAGGCATGCGCGTACGACCTGGGTGCCATGAAGATCCAAGAGCTTCGTCGTCGTGCCGAAACCGAGCTTGGCCTACAGTTCAACCTGCGGAACTTCCACGACGCGGTTGCTGGAGCAGGAGGTCACCAGGTTCGTCGCTGGCGGCGGCCGGTCGCCGTTCGAGGACGATCAGCCCACCTTCGGCAGGTCGGCCAGGCACCGCAACAGCTTCGGTGAGGAACGACAATGACGACACGCATCCATGTCCTCGGCAGCAGGACCCCGACGCCGACCCCCGAGCGGTTCGGCACGGCCTTCGCAGTCGAAGTCGGCGAGCAGGTACTGATGATCGACTGCGGGCCAGCCGCCACCTGGAAGCTCGTCAAGGCCGGACTGTCACCAACTGTCGTCAGCGACGTCTTCTTCACCCGCTTCGACCATGACGTCGACTACCCGTGCTTCCTGCTCACCCGATGGGACCAGAGCACCCACGAGAATCCGCTGCACTTGTACGGCCCTCGCCCCACCGAGCGGCTGACGGAGCAACTGATCGGGCCCGATGGTGCGTTCGCGCACGACTACAACGCCCGGATCAACTGGCCCGTCTCGCAACGCGTCTTCGAGAACCGGGGAGGGGTCTTGCCACGGACCCTGCCGGTGGTACATCCGCACGACATCGACGCGGGATACACGCACGAGTCGGGCGAGTGGACCATGCACACCGCGCATACGCAGCATGTCCAGCCGTATCTCGACTCGATCGCGTATCGACTGGACACGGCAGAGGGCAGCGTGGTGTTCACCGGCGACACGGAGCCTTGCGAGTCTGTCCGCGACCTGGCTCAGGGAGCCGACGTCATGCTGTGCATGGCCTGGGACACCACCGCCGAGATGGTCGCCACGGGTGAGGCCGACGGGGCCTGCGGATCCGAGGGTGCGGCCAGGATGGCTGCAGACGCGGGCGTCGAAAAGCTCGTCCTCGTGCACACGGGTCCACGCATCTCCGATCCCCGGCATGTCGGCGAAGCCATGGCCGAGGTGAAACGCACGTTCGACGGCGACGTTGTGTTCGCCGAACAGATCACCGCATTCAACCTGTAGGGGTGGCGCCGACCACCATGTCGCATCCTTATCGTGTAAGGCGGTCCTCGATGACGCGCATCCCCAGTCCGGTTACGTCGTCCCTGGACTATGCCCGGGCGGAGACCTTCCTTCCCTGGCATGTCCGCGCGCGAATCTTCGGCGCCGGCGTGCATCCGCAGTGGACCGGAGACGGTGACCGCTTCTGGTACGAGGTCGCCACGCGTGAAGGTAAGCGGTTCGTCACCGTGGACCCGGACGCCGGGGTGCGCGAGGTCTCCGACACCGCTCCCGCGGCGGGCTCCGGTGAAGGGCCGACGAACGAGGGCAGCGCTTCTGCCGGCCGGCCGGGTCCGGGGTCAGAAAGCTCCATGGAGCTCCCGTCGCCTGATGGCCGCCACGTGGCGTTCGTCCGCGACAACGACCTCTGGGTGCGCGACGTCAGCAGCCGTGAGGAGATGGCTCTCACCCACGACGGTTGCGAGGAGTGCCCCTACGCGGTGCGGCTGCCGTCGCCGCTCGTTGCTGCCGGGCTGCTGCCCCGCGACGCCGACTCTCCGCACCGCCCGGCCGCGGTCTGGTCGCCCGACAGTCGCCGGATCCTGACGCACCGGCTCGACGCCCGCGGCGCCGGGGAGTTCACTCTGGTGCAGTCCGCGCCACCGGACGGCAGCGTCCGCCCCAAGCGCTTCACCTACGCCTACCCGTTGCCCGGCGACGAGCAGGTACCGACCGCCGAGCTGCTCGTGGTCGACGTCGGTGCCCGGGTACTCACGCCGCTCGACCTGCCGCCGGCCGAGCTGCTCTACTACGGCACACCGTTGCCGACCGATCCCGACCCGGGTCGAGGCCGTTCGGTCTGGTGGGCTCCGGACGGCTCGCGCTGTTACGTCCTGCGGAGCGGCCGCGGCAACCGGACGCTGACGCTGTGGGAGGTGGACGCCGCCTCGGGTGCCGCGCGGGTCCTCGTAGAGGAGCGGGACGAGACACCTGTCGATCCGCATCTGACCGTGTCCGGTGCACCCAACGTTCGCGTCCTCGCCGACGGTGTGCAGGTGCTGTGGTACTCCCACCGCGACGGATGGGGTCATTTGTACCTCCACGACACGGCGACCGGGGACGTCCGCCAGGTCACGTCCGGGCCGTGGGCGGTGGCCGACGTACTCCACGTCGACGAAGTGGTGGGTGCGGTCTACGTCACGGGTGCGGGCCGGGAGCCGGGTCGTAATCCGTACGACCGGCTTGTCTACCGGATCCCCCTGGACGGTGGCGAGCCCGAGCTGGTGACGCCAGGCGACGGCAGCAATCTCGTGTCGATGTCACCGACGGGGCGGCATTTCGTGACGACCAGGGCATGGGTCGACTCCGCCCCGGTGACCGAGCTGCGCCGGACCGACGGCAGTCTCGTCATGACCCTCGAAACCGTCGACGTGGACGACCTGACGGCCGCTGGCTGGACGTTTCCGGAACGCTTCACCGCCCTCGCCCGGGACGGTCGTACGGAGATCACGGGCATCCTGATCCGCCCGACGACGTTCGACCCGGGCCGGCGCTACCCCGTGATCGACTCGATCTACGGCGGCCCGCAGACCAACCAGGCACCCGGTTCGTTCGCCGAGGTCACGCAGGAACGCGGCGCGGGCTTCTGGCAGGCGCAGGCCCTTGCGGAGCTGGGATTCGTCGTCGTGATGATCGACGGGCTCGGTATGCCGTACCGCTCGAAGGCTTTCCGTGACACCTCCTACCGGAACCTCGCCGACGCCGGCCTGCCCGACCACATCACGACGCTGCGGCAGCTCGCCGCCTCCCGGCCGTACCTCGACCTGGACCGGGTGGGGATCTACGGCCACTCCGCCGGAGGGTATGCGTCCTGTCAAGCGATGCTTGCGCACCCGGACTTCTACCGGGTCTGCGTGTCCTCGGCCGGCAACCACGACCATCGGCAGGACAAGGCCTGGTGGGTGGAGCGCTACATGGGATGGCCGGTCGGCGAGCACTACCGGGAGCAGGCCAACCGGACCATGGCTGATCGGTTGCAGGGAAAGCTTCTGCTGATCCACGGGGAGATGGACGAGAACGTCCACGTGGCGTCCACCCTGGCGCTTGTCGACGCTCTCGTCGAGGCGAACAAGGACTTCGACCTGCTGATCCTCCCGAACCGTACGCATGCCTGCGGTGGTGACCCGTACGTCGTCCGCCGCCGGTGGGACTACTTCGTCCGCCACCTCGCCGGCGGCGACCCGCCGACCTACCGAGTCACCGGAGACGCCGACGCACGCTGACGCCGGACGTCACCGGCCCGCGGCGTAGCCCTGTGCGCCGCGAGGGTTCGCGGCCGCCTTGAGCCATCCGTCGTCGCGGGCCACGGCGCTCACGCGTCCGAGTGACCACGGATCGACCACGCCGACGTCGTGGCCCCGCGAACGCAGTGCCGCGATCGTGCGGGCCTCGAGGCGTTCCTCGACGAGCAACCGGCCGGGTTCGGCCGTCCGCGGATAGAACGAGCTGGCCATGTGCAGCGAGTGGAAGTCGGGCGCGTCGATGGCCTCCTGCAGGTTCTGCCGGCCGTGGACGACGTTCAGGAAGAAGTGCAGCGTCCACTGGTCCTGCATGTCGCCGCCCGGTGTGCCGAACGCCAGCCAGGGTTTGCCGTTGCGCAGCGCGAAGGACGGGGTGAGGGTGGTACGGGGACGCGCACCCGGGCGCAGGGAGTTGGGCAACCCCTCCTCCAGCCAGAACATCTGGCCGCGCATGCTCAGACAGAATCCCAGTGCGGGGATCGTCGGTGAGCTCTGCAACCAGCCACCACTCGGGGTGGCGGAGATCATCATGCCGTCCTTGTCGACGACGTCGAGATGGCACGTGTCGCCGCGGGTCTCTCCGGTCGCGGCGAGGGTCGGCTCGCCGGTACCCGTCGCAGCGGGGCGAGCTCCGTCCGGGGTCGACCAGCGGGTCGGCATCACCGGGTTCCGCCCACCGGGGCTGCCCGGCCGGTTGTCGAGTGACGCGGCGTCGCCGATCAACTTCGCCCGGGTGGTGTTGTACGCCGGGTCGAGGAGGTCGGCGAGGGGCACATCCACGAAGTGTGGATCGCCGTACCACGCCTCCCGGTCGGCGAACGCGAGCTTGCTCGCCTCGGTGATGGTGTGCACCCAATCCGGCGACAAGTGCTCGGCCTCGGCGAGATCCGTCGGCGCGAGGAGCGCGAGCTGCTGCAGGAAGACCGGTCCCTGCCCCCACGGTCCGGTCTTGCAGACCGTGTAGTCGCCGTACTGGAACGTCGTCGGTTCCTCGACGGCCGGCTCCCAACCGGCGAGGTCGTCGGCGGTGAGGAGCCCGCGGTGCGGGCGGCCGGACGTGTCCATCACCTCGGTGCCGGCGCAGAAGTCGCCGATCGCCTCGGCGACGAAGCCGCGGTACCAGACGTCGCGGGCGGCCGCGAGCTGGCCGGCGCGGTCGGACGTACGAGCCTCGACCTCGGTGACGATCCGGCGGTACGTCGCGGCCAGCACAGGGTGGCGGAACCGCGAACCGGCCGTCGGGACCTTCCCGTCGGGCAGCCAGGTGGCCGCCGACGTCGGCCAGTCGCGGCGGAACATCTCCTCGACGGTGCTCAGAGCCGCGGACACCCGCGGCAGCAGGGGATGTCCTTTCTCGGCGAGTCGTATCGCGGGTTCGAGCACATCGCGCAGTGCCCAGGTGCCCCAGCGTTCGACCAGCAACGTCCAGGCGCCGAACGCACCGGGGACGACAGCGGGGAGCAGTCCTGTCCCGGGCACCAGGTCGAGCCCCAGCTCTGCGAACCTGTCGATCGTCGCGGCCTGTGGTGCCACGCCCTGCCCGCAGATCACCCGGACGGCGCCGGCGTCGTCGTCCCAGAGCAGGATCGGTACGTCGCCGCCCGGGCCGTTGAGATGAGGCTCGACCACCTGGAGGACGAACGCCGTGGCCGCTGCCGCGTCAGCTGCGTTGCCGCCGCGTTCGAGCACGCTCATCCCGGTGGCGGAGGCGAGCCAGTGCGTACTGGCGACCATGCCGAAGTCGCCGACGAGCTCAGGTCGCGTGGTCAGCATCCGTGCTCCTCACTGCCGCACATCTCGGGCGAGCCGGTCGAGCTGCCCGTCGTTGCCTGGCGACGTCCCGGTCGACGGCGTCGTGTCCGAATCGACGACGACGCCGTAGTCACGCTCATTGTCGCTGACCAGTGTTGACGTGGCGCCGTCCAGCACGGCCGCGCACAACTGCATCGCGACTGACGCCGACTACAGCGCGCTCGCGTCAATGGCGAAGGTCGACCGCAGGCCGGTCACCCCGTCGTCGGTGATCCGGAGACCGCGGTCGGACCCGCCACGCCGCAGCCAGCCGCAATCCCGCAGCGCCGCGCTCACCCCTGCGCCCAGTGCGCCCGCCAGGTGCATCCGGCGCTCGGTCCAGTCCAGACACGGCCGGGCGAACTGCCGCCGCGCCCGTCGACAGGCCTCGATGTCGACGCCGAGCCTGTCGAGTCCGATCTCCCCGCGTGGCTCGACCGCGAACCCAGGTCCGGCCGGGCCGTAGTCGGGGGCCAGCCAGTCTCTGCCGAGCATCGCGTCCAGTAACGCCACTCCCAACGCGCCCGCGAGGTGGTCGTAGCAGGAACGAGCCAGCTGGAGCGAGCGTGTGCCGTTGGCCTCCCGTAACGACCGCACCGGCGTCGTCGGGCAGATCAACGACAACGCCTCCAGCGCCTCCGCAACCGCCGCCCCGGCGAGCTCGTAGTAACGGTGCCGGCCCGCGCTCACCACCGTGAGCAACTCGCCTGCCACCAGTGCTGCCAGGTGTTCGGAAATTGTTGATGGACGTACGTCGGCCAGCCGGGCCAGTTCGCCGGCCGCCCGGGGCCGACCGTCCATCAGCGCATCGAGGACGGCCGATCGCGCCGGGTTGGCCAGCAGCCGCGCCACCGCCGCGAAGTCGCTTCCCATGGCAGCAGCCTAGGACCGGCACAGTTCGGTCCGGCCCGAAGCGTTCCGACCCTAGCCTCGGGGCCATGACCGTCACTACACCGCAATCCTCCACAGCGGCTTCAACCCCGACCAATCCCGGCGAGGTCGTCGTCGCAGGCGTCGAGCGCATCCTCACACTCGCCCGTTCCTGGTTGGCCTGGGACGGCACACCCAAGCTCGCGTACAACGATGGCGAACGGATCTACACGCCGAGCAAGGCGATCCGCCGCCACACACATCACCTGGTCGACCATCTGGCCGAGATCGAAGCCCTTCTCGACCGGCGGCCGACCCGGCCGGACGGATGGCGGGCGAGCAGCGTCACCGTTGACGCGGACTGGGCGCACTTCACCGAGGCGGACTTCGGCGAGGCCGAACAGTGCTTGCTCCGGCTGGCCGACCTGTACCTCCAGCGCCTGGCGGTGGCCGGTCCGGCCGAGTGGGACCGCCCGCGCGACCCGAACTGGACACTGCGGCAGATCGCCGAGCACGCGGGCGAGCCGTGGTACGCCGAGCAGGTCGGAGACCTCGGCTCCGGGAGTGCGTGACTCAGCCTTCGCGCAGCCACGCCCACGACGGCGGGCCGGTCCGGTCGAGAGCGGACCCACTCACCACGAACGCCGGTCGGCGGCACTGCGATGGGCGTCGTACGGGTGGCCACCTACACCTGACGCCGCGATGCCGGCCTTCTCGAACGACCAGTGGCCACCGCCATCGCCGCGGGGCCAACCGGCGAACACGGCGGGTCCCACGGTGGCGTCTTCAGTATCGTGGCGGCGGACAGGTTGTCCGAGCTGTCGACCGGAGGAACGGCATGAAGATCTCGATGCAGCTACGGTCCGACTTCACAGATGACGACCTGACGTTCGCCCGACAGCTCGGCGTCGACTACGTGAGCGTGAGCACGACTGGTGGCACGTTCGACCTGTTCGCGGCGCTCAAGGCACGCATCGAGGCCGCCGGTCTCATGCTCGCCAACATCGGCAACTCCCAGGTGCACAACATGCCGGCGGTGACGCTCAACCTGCCGGGGCGGGACGAGAAGATCGCGCAGTACAAGGAGTATCTCCGTTCGCTCGGCCGGCTGGGCATCGACTACACGACGTACGCCCATATGGGTAACGGGATCTGGAGTTCGGCGCGCGGAACCACGCGAGGTGACGCGTCAGCTCGACACGTCGACCTCGGCACGGCGCACGGCTACTGGGTCGGTGAGGAGTTCGTCCCGCCGCTCACCCACGGCCGTCGCTACTCGCGGGACGAGCTCTGGGACAACTACACGTACTTCATTCGCCAGGTCGCACCGGTCGCCGAAGAGGTCGGCGTCCGGATCGGTATGCACCCCGACGACCCGCCGGCCGTCGAGCTCGGCGGCGTCCCGCGGTGCGTGCTGGGGACGTACGACGGATACGTACGCGCGCTGGAGATCGCGGACAGCCCGAACGTCGGCGTCTGTCTGTGCATGGGGACATGGCTCGAAGGCGGCGACCTGATGGGAAGGTCGGTGGCCGACGCGGCGCGAGCCTTCGCGGGCTTCGGCAAGCTGTGGAAGGTCCACTTCCGGAACGTGAGCGCACCACTGCCGACGTTCACCGAGACCTTTGTCGACGACGGATATGCGGACATGCGCGCCCTGATGCGTACGTTGGTGGCACTCGACTTCGACGGCATCCTGATCGCGGACCACGTACCTCAGATGGTCGGCGACGCGCGCACCGGTTGGGCATACAGCCTGGGCTACATCAAGGCACTGCGCGACATGGCGGTGAGCTGAAGATCCGTAGGCCTCTTCAAGCGGCGCGGCGCATCAACTCGTCCACCGCGATGCGGGCGGCTGACGGACAGCCTTTGGTGAACCCGTAGAAGGGGCCGAAGTCGCGCGTGGACGCGAAGCCGATCACGTGGAGACCCGCCAGGGATGTCTCGAAGCCCTCGGTCAGGTTGGGAAATCCATCGGTCGTGCTCAGCTGCTGCGAGATGCTGCGCAGGTAGGGGATGCGAGAGAGGTCTGCCTGGTAGCCGCAGGCGAAGACGACATGGTCCGCGACGAGCGTTGTCTGATCGGAGAGTTGAAGTCGCACATCTCGTTCACCGGGGGTCACGCCGATGACCGTGCGGTGGGGATGGCTGGTGACAACCTCCGGGGTGAGTCGTGGAACCAGCCAGGGCTCGAGGGTGAGGCGGCCGGCGCGCCAGAATTCGGCGGCGATCTTTTGTTGTTCCGCCATTGAGAGTCGCCGCCACCAACCTCGCCGCGACAGTGTCCGATCGATGTACGGGTCCACGAACGCCCAGTTGACCTTGGCGAAGTCGGGAATGGGATGGCGATGCACCACGTGCACCTGCTCGGCGTTCTGGTCACACAGCAGCGCTGCCCACTCGTAGGCGCTCTGTCGTCCGCCGATGATGACGACACGGGCGGCGGCGAGATCCTCGAAGGTGACGAGCTCGCTGGTGTGTGAGCGGAGCGCCGGCGGTACGTCCGCGTGCCAGGGTGGGAGATTGGCGAAGTGCCGAATTCCCGGGACGGCGATGACCTTATCCGCTGCGATCGTGGAGCCGTCGTCCATGGTGGCGACAAATACCCCGCTCGTTTTGGTGAGGTCGGTGACCATCCGTTCGTCGATGTCGAGCGAGGTGCGCTGACGGAACCATTCGGCATAGTCGAGGAAGACGGCGATCGGAATGGGATCGAAGTCCTTGGGTCGCATTCCTCGTTCTTCGAAGAATGCCCCGAAAGTGTAGGTGTCGGTTGCGTCGAGGTGCCAGTCCGGACCTGAGCGCAAGAACATGTCAGCAGGCATCTGGTCACGCCAGAAGGCCATCTGATGACCGACGATGTGGGTGTCGATCCCGTTGTCACGTGCCAAGGCGGCGGCCGAGTAGGCGTAGGGTCCCGCGCCGATCACCAGCAGGTCTGTCCGCTTCGGCATGATTCTCCCGAAGACTGTGGTACTTCTACGCTACCTCGCACCGTCGTACTCGCCCTCCTCGCCGCACTCGAGGTGTAGACCACCTCCAGGGGCGCCGGTGGTTGGCTGTCGCGGCATTCCGGGTAGACGCGGGGGTACGCCGACGAGGGAGCGGACATGGATATTGGGATCGGGCTGCCGAGTACGATTCCGGGCGCCTCGGGTGCGCAGATCCGGGACTGGGCGCGCGAGGCGGAGCTGTGCGGGTTCAGCGCCCTTGCCACGATCGACCGGTTGCGCTATGCGTCGTTCGATCCTTTGACCGCGCTGGCGGGTGCGGCCGCGGTGACAGAGCGGATCCGGCTCGCGACCTCCGTCCTGCTTCCCCTCCTGCACGGGAGCGCAGCGGCCCTCGCGAAACAGGTCGCGAGCCTGGATGCTCTGTCCGGCGGACGCGTCGTCCTCGGAGTCGGGGCGGGTGCTCGCAAGGACGACTTCGACCTGGCCGGCGTCGACTACAGCCGGCGGGGT
The DNA here is from genome assembly GCA_050700915.1 of Actinopolymorphaceae bacterium. GTDB lineage: Bacteria > Actinomycetota > Actinomycetes > Propionibacteriales > Actinopolymorphaceae > Thermasporomyces. The sequence goes on from JBOHED010000020.1 coordinate 10,352, forward strand.
CGGCTGCTGGACGAGCAGCTCGCCCGGATGCGGGACCTGTGGGCACCTGACCCGGCGGACCCTGTGGGCCCGGAGACCACGCGACCGGGTGGGCCGGGTGGGCCGCCGATCCTCGTCGGTGGTACGGCGAAGGCTGCGGTACGGAGGGCCGTCACGTACGGAGCGGGTTGGATCATGGGCGGTGGCACGCCGGAGCAGTTCGGCGAGACCGCGCAGGTGGTCCGTACAGCTTGGGCCGAGGCTGGCCGGCCGGGACGACCACACCTGGCGGCGTTGGGCTACTACGCGCTGGGCCCGGACGCCAGGCAGCACGCGCTGGACTACCTGGGCGACTACTACTCGTTCCTCGGCGCACCTCCCGAAGCCCTCGCCGACATGGCGACTCTCGACGAGCAGGCTGTACGTGGGGTCGTCTCCGCCTTCGACGCTGCCGGGTGCGACGAACTCCTGCTGTTTCCGTGCGACCCTTCGCTTGACCAGGTGGAACGCCTCGCGCGCGCCGCGGGCCTGCGGTAGATAACTTCGCCGAAGTGTCCGGCGGCGCCGGGTCAGGGTCAGTCCTGTTCGCAGGCGGTGTCGTCGTGGCGGGTGTGGATCCGGCCGAGCAGTTCGTGAAGGTGGGCTTTCTCGGTGTCATCGAGGTCGGCGAACGCCTCCTTCTCGACCTCGCCGATGGCTGTCTCGACTGCGCACACGGCTCGTTCGCCGACGGGGGTGATCTCCACGATGTGGCGGCGGCGATCGGCCGGGTCCCGACGCCGGTGCACCAGCCTCTCGCCTTCCAGGCTGTTGAGGATCGCCACCAGCGTGCTGGCATCGATGGCGAGGGCTTCGATGAGCGCCTGTTGGCTGGTCGCGCCCGCGTCGGCAAGCCGCAGCAGGACCGCGCCGTGGCGGGGCCGCAGGCCGGACACGCCGAGTGCCTGCCGGATGCGCAGGTTCATGATCTGGCCGTGCCGGGCGAGCAGGAATCCCAACCGGTCGACGGCCGGAGTGTGGTCTACATCCGCGGTCGCCATGCAGGAACGATAGCTTCTTCTGCATCGTATAGTGTTGCCAATCGTTGGTGACCAGCAATGACTTCGTGAGCGAGAACGCGGGCATCGACGAGCGCGCTCTCGGCATCCGGTGGAGGTGTCTCGATGTTCATCGCCTACACAGTCGTCGCGGTGGTTCTCGCCCTGGTTCTGGCGATGTCAGCCCGGGGCAAGCTCGTCCGCGACGAGCGCATTGTCACGACGTTGACCGGCGTCGGGGTCCCGCTTGGCTGGTTCTGGTGGCTCGCCAGCTGCGAGATCGCTGGTGCGGTCGGCCTGCTGGTGGGGATCTTCTTCGCTCTGCTGGGCATCGCCGCCGCCATCGGTCTCATCCTGTACTTCGTCGGGGCTGTCGGCACCCACCTCCGCGCCCGCGACGTCAAGGGAGTCACCACGCCCGCGGCCCTGCTCATCGCGGCGATCGCGGCACTTGTCCTGCGCCTCGCCGCGTGAGGCCCGCGCCATGACGTAGAAGGAGAAAGATGATGGAGACCGATCCGCAGAGGTGGATGGCCGCACTGCGTACATCCCACGACCGTCTACGGGCCTTGGCCGGCGGGCTGGACGGCGACGGGCTGCGACAGCGGTCGTACGCCGTCGAATGGTCGATAGCGCAGGTGCTGTCCCATCTGGGCTCCCAGGCCGAGATCTTCGACATGTTCCTCGACAGCGCCCTCCAGGACGCCGTCCCGCCGGGTGCCGAGGAGTTCGCGCCGATCTGGGAGCGGTGGAACGCCAAGAAGCCCGAGGACCAGGCGGCGGAGGCACTCGTCGCCGACGGGCGCTTGGTGGTTCGGGTCGAATCCCTTGACCCGGACGAGCGTCGACAGGTCAGGTTGGAGCTGTTCGGCAGGGAACTCGACCTGGCTGGACTGCTCCAGATGCGGCTGTCGGAACACGCGCTGCACTCCTGGGATGTGGCCGTCGCGCTCGACGACGACGCCAGACTGTCACCAGAGGCCGTCGACCTCCTGATCGACACACTCGGTCCGCTGGTCGGCCGCACGGGACGCAGCCTCGAGTCCACCGCTGTTGCCGTACGGACAACCCAGCCCGAACGTCTGTTCCGCCTCGAGTCCGCCGACGGCAAACTCACCCTTGTCGATTCGGCTGAGCCGACGGCCGAGAGTTCCGTGCCGATGGTGAGCCTGCCGGCGGAGGCGTTCGTTCGCCTCATCTACGGCCGGCTCGGTGCGGACAACGCCGCGGGCGTCCAAGTGCGAGGTATCGATCTCGACGAGCTCCGAGAGTCGTTCCCGGGATTCTGATCACCCATCGTGGGGCCAGCCGCGCTCCGGAGCCGCGACGATGGCGAAGTCGGCTGTAGTCGTCTTCAGCAGGTGGATGCTCAGGTGAGCCTCAGCCGCCTGCAGTACTGCTCGGCGCGTTCGTTGCGCCCCGACAATGCACTCGGCGTGTCGCCGACGGTTGGTCCCTTCGGTCGATGAACCCGGCCGCCACGAGGTAGCGCTCCCCACATACGCCCTACAAAAATGAGAGTGCGAACGCGACGTCCTTGGTCTGACCGTTGCCCAGTAGGCCGACGATCTACGGCCCCCCGCCCCACAGCGCCCGGTCGAGCAGTCCGACCTTCAGCTCGGATTCGGAGCAGAACAAGGACGTACCGGCACGTCCGGGGACGAAGGTTACAAGGGGTCACGATCGGGCTCGGGTGCTCCAGGTGCGGCTGAATGACGATGAGCTTGCAGCGGTGGCGAGGCTGGCGGAGGCGAGCAATCTTCCCGTGTCGACGCTGGTGCGGTCGTGGATCTTGGAGCGGGTCCAGGCACCGAACCCGGGGCCGACGGCTACGGTGGATCGGATCGCCCGCGACCTGAATAGCTGCGCCGGCAGCTGGCGTCATAGGGAATCTTCTTTGCCCCTCTCGGCATCGCGGCCGCGATTGGTCTCGTCCGCTACTTCGTCGGGGCTGTCGGCACCCGCCTCCACGCCCGCGAAGTCAAGGGAACCACCGCACCCGCGTTCCTGCTGATCGGGTCGATCGCGGCACTTGTGCTGCGCCTCGTCGCCTGAGGCCCGCAGACGTACATCCCGCAGACCCTGGCCATGCGCTGGCCGCGGCGATCGCGCCCCACCCCTCTAGGCTCAGCCGGCATGGATCCCATCCAAGTGCTCCATATCGCGCTCGCTCTGGTCACTCTGGCCGTGCCCGCGGTCGGCATCGTGATCTCGATCGCCCAACGCACGAAGCATCCCGACGGTCCGGTAGGGATGGTGATAGCCGGGTGCGGGCTGTTGACGATAGGCGCATTGGCGAGCCTTGCCTGGCTGCTCGCGATTACGTACGCCTCCGCCTCGCTCGAGGGACCACAGATCGTCGCCCTCAGCGCCATATCGAACTCGGTGGGCAGCCTCGCCACGGCCTTTGGCGTCGGCCTGCTGATCGCGGCGGCATTCCGTCGACGCCGCGGCGCCGCCCCGCCCATGAGACCGGTACCGCCGCCGCCACCGGGTCCTGCGCAGGCGCAGTGGGGCCAGTGGGGTGCACCGAGGAGCTGATGACGCCGTACATCGCTGGACGGATGCCGGCGGCATCCGTCGTCACGTAGCGTGAAGTCTGTGCTCCGCCGGTTGAAGACGTACCAGCTCGTCGTGGACCTCGTTGTCGCGGCGCTGTTCGCGGTGATCGTCGCCTGGCCCGAGCTTGTGATGGGGCGCACCCTGTCGCACAACGGGGTCGGCACCGCCCTGGTCGTCGTGCTCATGGCCGCCGCGGTCGCGCTTCGTCGCCTGTCACCGGGGATCGCGCTCGCGGTCGCGTGGGCCGGGGCGATCGTGCAGATTGGCTTCGGCCGGCCGCCGAGCCTCACCGACGTCGCGATCTTCGCCGTCCTCTACACGACGGCCGCCTACGGGTCCAGGGTCGTGTTCTGGTTCGGCTTCGCCTCAGCGATCACCGGGGCCGGCGTCATCACGGCGTACTTGTTCGGCGAACCGATCCTCACTGGCGGGCAGCGGTCGATCACGACCGCGGTGGCGTCGCTGTTCGCGGCGATGTTCGCGCTCCTGCTGGCGTGGACGTGCGGGGCCCTGGTACGCACGGCGTTGCGGGCGCAGGAGAACCGTGTCGCCCAGCTGAGGGCCGAGGCGGAAGCCGTCGCCGAGCAGGAGCGCGTACGCATCGCGCGCGACATGCACGACGTCGTCGCGCATTCGCTCGCCGTCGTCGTCGCCCAGGCCGACGGGGCGCGGTACGCCGCGGTGTCCGACCCTTCGGTGGCGAGCAACGCCCTCGGCACGATCTCGACGACCGCGCGCGCGGCGCTTGCCGACGTACGGCTCCTCCTCACCCAACTGCGGCGCAGCCAGGCCGAGGGGCCGCAGCCGACGCTTGCCGACCTCGAGCAGCTGTACGCGCAACTGCGTACCGCCGGCGTCGAGCTCCGGGTCGATGTCGACCCCGCGCCGCGGCGCACACCCTCGGCGTCGATGCAGCTCGCGGTCTACCGCATCCTGCAGGAGGCCCTCACGAACGCACTGCAGCACGGCGGTGCGGGACCGGTCGATGTGCGGCTCGCGTGGCATTCCGACCGGGTCGACCTCGAGGTACGCAACGCCCTGCGAGCCAGCGCGACGGCCACTCAGGCGCAGGAGCGGGAGACCCATGCTGCCGGTGAGCGGACCCGCGGGCACGGCGTCATCGGCATGCGGGAACGCGCTCAGCTCGTCGGCGGGCGGCTGGACGCCGTCGCGCAGGACGGCACATTCGTCGTACGGACGGCCCTCCCGATCGGCGGCGGGTCGTGAGCGCGACCAGCGTGATCTGGGTGGTGCTCGTCGACGATCAGGCGCTCTTTCGCGCCGGCATCCGGATGCTCGTCGACTCGCAGCCCGACCTCGAGGTCGTCGGCGAGGCGTCCAACGGCCGCGAGGCGGTCGACACGGTGCGCGCCGCGAAGCCCGACGTCGTACTGATGGACATCCGGATGCCGGTGCTCGACGGTGTCGCCGCGACAGCCGAGCTCCTGGGCGAATCTGATCCGCCGCGCATCGTCATGCTCACGACGTTCGACCTCGACGAAGCCGCCGCCCGCGCGATTCGGCAAGGAGCGAGCGGGTTTCTCCTGAAGGACGCCGACCCCGAGTTCCTCCTCGCGGCGATCCGTACGGTGCACGCCGGATCTGCCGTCATCGCGGCATCGGCCACCCGTGAGCTGTTCGCGCACTTCGCCGATGCCGCACCGCGGCCCGTCCCGCGCGCGTACGGGGAGCTCACCAACCGGGAGCGGGAGATCTTCGCGCTCGCCGCCCGCGGCCTGTCCAACGCCGAGATCGCGGCGCGCGAGTACCTGTCCGAAGCGACCGTCAAGACGCACATCAGCCGCATCCTCACCAAGCTCGGCCTGCGCGACCGCGTACAGCTCGTCGTCTTCGCGTTCGAGCACGGGCTCGCGTAGCGCGGTCTGAAGGCTGCCCAGCGCTGGCGTGTGTTCGTACGTGCTTCTGGACTTCCCGTTCGAATCATCCTGAGGATGTACGCGAATACATCCGCCGGCAGACGCGCCGGGTGCCGGACCTTCCCTAGCGTCGAAGGCATGGAACTGACATCGACCGGCCTCGGCCTCGCGGCCCGGGTGCGGCACCTCACGAAGACCTACGGCTCCGGCGAGAGCGAGGTGCGCGCGCTCGACGGCGTCAGCGTCGGCATCCGTCGCGGGGAGTTCACCGCCGTCATGGGACCGTCCGGATCGGGCAAGTCGACCCTCATGCACATCATGGCCGGACTGGACGCCTCGACCCGCGGCCGCGCGTGGATCGGCGACACCGAGATCACGGGCTTGTCCGACCTCGACCTGACGATCCTGCGTCGTCGTCGGGTCGGGTTCGTGTTCCAGGCGTTCAACCTGGTCCCGACGCTCGACGCGCGGGCCAACATCCTGCTGCCGTTCGACCTCGACGGCCGCCGGCCCACGGCGCTCGAGACGGCGCGCATCGACGGTCTTGTCCAGACCCTCGGCCTGTACGAACGGCTGCACCATCGCCCGCACGAGCTCTCCGGCGGTCAGCAGCAGCGCGTCGCGATCGCTCGTGCACTCGCCACGGCGCCGGACCTCGTCTTCGCCGACGAGCCGACCGGCAACCTCGACTCGCGCTCGGGCCGCGAAGTGCTCGCGCTGCTGCGTACGGCGTGCCGCGAGCACGGCCAGTCGATCGCGATGGTGACGCACGACCCGGTGGCCGCGTCGCATGCCGACCGCGTGCTGTTCCTCGGCGATGGCCGCATCGTCGCCGACAAGCCTCGCCAGTCCGCCGAGGAGCTCTCGGCGTTCATGCTCGCGACCGAACTCGGCACCGCCGCGCCCGCCGCTTCCGACCCGACCGCTCCGGCAGTGTCGGCGTGAGCGCCGCGACGGCCGGCGCACCTGCCTCAGTGCGACGGCGGGTCACCGCGCAGCTCCCGTGGCTGCGCGAGCGCGGCATGGGAGCATCGATCCTTGTCGCAGCGATCTCGAGCGCGTTCGGCGTCCTGCTCATCTCGGCAACGGGATTCATAGCCGCCATGCTGGAGGCCGACCCGAATTTCGGCGACAGCGGGATGCTCGCGTTCGTGCTGAGCTTTCTGACGCTGATCCTGTTGGGTGTCGCCGTGTACGTCGCGGCGATCGTGACGGCCAACACGTTCTCGACGATTGTCGCGGGACGCACCCGGCGCATCGCGCTCCTCCGATTGATCGGGGCGTCGGCGCGGGCGCAGCGCGCGGAGGTCGCTCGCCAGGGGCTCGTCGTCGGGGCGATCGGCGCGTTCGCGGGACTCGTCGGCGGCACGGCGCTCGCGGCGGCAGGCGTCGCCCTCGGAACCGCGCAGCCGAATCTGGAGGGCGTCCACTACTCGGTCGTCCAGCCCGCCCTCCTGGTCCCCGCCGCGGTCGTGACGCTCACGACGTTGGCTGCGGCCTGGGCGGGTTCGCGGCGCGTGCTCGCCGTGACGCCGCTGGAGGCGCTCGGCGGGTCCGTCGAAAGCTCCCACGACGATCTCGTACGACGCAAAGGCCGCAACGTGGCGGCGATCGCGCTGTTCGTGACCGGCGGCGTGCTGCTCGCGCTGGGAATCGTCACCGGACTCTTCACACCCCTGGGCGTCGTGGTGGCATTCTTCGGCGGCATCCTGTCGTTCACCGGACTCTCACTCGGCGCGACGCTCGTCATGCCGCCCGTGCTGCGGCTCGTCGGCCGTGCGTTCGGCAATTCGGCAACGGCGCGTCTGGCCGCCGAGAACGCGCTGCGCTACCCCGAACGGTCGAGCCGGATGGCGATCGGCGTCGTCATGGGCGTCACGCTCGTGACCATGTTCGCCGTCGCGACCGACTCGGCCAAAGGCGTACTGGCGGCGGCCGCGGGCGGCGAACTGCCACCCGCGCTCGCGGCGCCGATGGACACGTTCGCGGCCATCATGATGGCGATGGTTGCCGTGTCGGCCGTAATCGCCGGCGTGGGGCTCGTCAACCTCCTTACCCTCGGCGTCATCCAACGCCGCCGCGAGCTCGGCCTGCTGCGCGCACTCGGCCTCTCGGGCCGCCAGGTACGACGCGTCGTGCTCCTCGAAGCCGCGCACATCACCGTCGCCGCGCTCGCCACCGGCCTCCTGCTCGGCATCGGCTACGGATGGGCCGGCGCGCAGTCGCTCCTCGGATTCATCCGGGTCGACCCGGACCAGCCGGTCACCAGCTCCCTCGTCGCGCCCGCGCTGCCGGTGTGGCCGACCGTCGCCGTCATCGCGGCGACCGCGGTCCTCACCCTCATCGCCGCCGTCGTACCGACCCGACTCGCCACCCGCGTCACACCGGTCCAGGCGCTCGCCGAATAGCGCTGGGCTTCCACCACAAACCCTACCTGGGCGGCCCTCGAGGCCGACCCTCTGGAGCCGCTATGCCAGTCATCGCCTCTGTGAACGAGATGATCAGCGGAATCGGCATGACGCCGATCGAAGTAGTCCTGGTGCTGGGCGCATTCGCGCTGGTGTTGACTCGCTGGCTGCCGCCGCGATTCCGGCGCCGTGTCGCGATCGGCGCCGCAGCGGCGTCGGCGGCGGTGCTCGCGGTGGTCGGTCTTCGCTGGCAGATGGTCCCGGTGCTGGTGGCCATCGCGGCAGTGCTGCCGTTCACCGCCCGGACCATGAGGGGGAAGCCCGGCGGTCGGCGGATCCACTGGTGGCTGGCCGGACCGGGTTCGGCGGCCGTCGTCCTGGCGATCGTCGCCGGTGTGGGCGCGGCGATCGGCTTCCCCATCCCGGACTTCCCCACGCCGACCGGCAAGCACGCGGTCGGCACCACGGTCGTCGAATGGACCGAACCCGATCGGCCCGAGACATGGACGACCGAGCCCGACGACGTGCGCGCGCTGCAGGCCCAGATCTGGTACCCGGCCGAGGCGAGCCCGGACGAGGTGGAGCGGGCGCCCTACTTGGGCCGCTCGGAGGCCGAGGCGAACGCCGTCGCCGAGGGCGTCGGAGACTTTCTCGGGATCCCCCGGTTCGTCTTCGACGGCCAGGTGGTGGCCCGCACCAACGCGCTGCCCGACGCGCCGGTCGCCTCCGGCAAGGAGCAATTCCCGGTGGTGCTGTTCTCGCCGGGTGGGGGCATGGGGCGCTGGACGAACACCGCCTGGGCCGAGGAGTTGGCAAGCCACGGCTACGTGGTCACTGCGCTCGACCACCCCTACGTCTCGGCCGCGGTCATGTTCGCCGACGGCCGGACGGTTCGCTGGGCGGAGCAGAAATTCAGCTCCGAGGCCGAAGCCCACCGGTTGAGCGAGGAGTTGGCAGCGGTGAAGGCCCGCGATCTCAGCTCGGCCCTCACCCACCTCGGCCGCCTCGACAGCGGCCAAGTGAAAAGCGTCCTCGCCGGGCGGCTGGACACCGACCGCGCAGCGGCCGTCGGCATGTCGGCCGTCGTAGGCGGCGCGTTCCAGGCGGCCCGCACCGATGAGCGCTTCTCCGCGGTGATCGCTCTCGACGGCCGTCCGTACGACGGCGATCCCGGGCCATATGACCAGCCGGTGCTGGCGCTGACCCAGCAGATCGGGCTGAACGACAATCCCACCTATCTTCCCGATCTGGGACGGGCGCTCGAGCGCAGCACGACGACCGGCTACCTGCTCACCATCCCCGGCACCACCCACCCGACCTTCACCGACGCGCCCCTGTGGTGGCCGCCGGTGCCGTCACTGGTCGGCTCCCTCGGACGCACCGAAGGCAACCGCATCATCACCGAGCTGACGATCGGCTTCCTCGACGCCGAGCTTCGCGACCAACCGA
>JBOHED010000021.1:0-3195 GCA_050700915.1 Actinopolymorphaceae bacterium
GAAGCCGCCGTGCGCACCGAACGCGTCGACCGCCCGCCCGGAGACCGCGGCCGCGCCCGCCAGCCCGGCCGCGCTGGCGGAGTTCAGCCAGGTGAACGCCTGGGTGAGGGCGGCGCGATGGACGGAGGACTCGGTGAGTACGGAGAAGAGCACCAGGATGGGAGGGATGGACCCACCGGTCAGGACGACGACGAACCCGAGGCCCATGGGCGAGGAGGCCGCGTGGAGTGCGAGACAGGCGAGCGCCAGCCAGGCTGTGATCAGTGCCAGCTGCCGTTGCGGCCTGGTGCGCCAACGGCGTAGTCCGTACAACCAGCCCGCCAGGAGTCCACTGCAGCTGGACACGGCGACGAGGCGGGCGGCCGCGTCCGCCGCACCATGCTCGATCGAGAAGGCCATCACCGAGACCTGCATGGCGCCGAAGTACACCCCGATGGCGAGGTTGAGGCCGACCAGCACCGCGAATCCGGGCCGGAGCAGTGAGCGTCCGGCCCGGCGGCTCTCCAGCCGGCTCGATGCCCGCGGCGGTGCCGTGCGGCGCTGGCCGGCGAGCGCCAACCCGCCGGCCACCACCAGCGCGGCCGCGAGCCCTGTGCCGAGCGTCGGGTGCCCGCTGGCGGCGAGGACGCTGACCACGACAGGTCCGGCCAGGAATGCCAGCCCGTTGGCGAGCGACTCCAGTGCGAAGGCGGTGGGCAGCAACGCCGCCGCGCCGCCGTCAACACGGAGCAGTGCCGCCCAGCGGGCCGCGGACAGTGCGCCGAGCTGCGGAATTGTGCCGCCCAGCAGGACACCGCCCGCCGCCATCAGCCAGCCTGGGCTGCCGCCGGTCACGAGTGCTAGCAGCGTGACCGCCGCGGCAGCGTGGGCGAACAGCAACGGCGGCAGGACTCGGGTCTGCCCGAAGCGGTCGATGCCGCGGGCGACCTGTGGCCCCACGAGTGCCTCGGCGACAGCGAAGCTGCCGGTGACGATGCCGGCCGTGGCGTACGAACCGGTGTGGTCGTGGACCAGCCAGACGATGCCAAGGCTGGTCATCGCAATGCCGATGCGACCGGCTGTGGCGGTCAGGAAGAAAGCGGCGGCGCCTGGTGTGCGCAGCAGGGCGCGGTAGTTAGCCGACGACATGAGGTGTCCCCTGCGCTGCCCGGCGGGGCGGACCACACGGGGTCGTCGGCGCCCAGAAAGAACTACCGACCCATGGTCAACGCCTGGAACCGTCCAGTGCTGGCGTGGAGAGGGGACACGCGCCCCACGCCGACTCCATCACCGGGCAGAAGTCACTGAGGTGGCTTCGAATGTACGAACATGCCTGAGACTAGGCCACCCGCCCGGGGCTGGTCCACCCGGGCGGCCAGCCGGCCCGGGGTGTGAATTCCTGGCCTGTTGCGCCAGGGACGCCCAGCTCTAGACGTGCACCAGGAACCTGGTGTCCATCGTCACCGACGACTACCTGGGGCTGTGCGTGGAAGGCTGGTCGGTGTGGATGTGGCTGGTACGTACGCCGTCGTGACCGGCGCGTCGAGTGGAATCGGGCGTGCGGTCGCGCTCCGGCTGGCCGGCAAGGGGTGCCGCCTCGTTCTCGTCGGACGCGAGAAGGAACGCCTGGACGAACTCGCCGGCCGGACCGGGGGTGAGGCGCGTGCCGCTGACCTTGCGGACAAGGAGAGTACGGTCGCCCTCGGCCGCTGGCTCGCCGCTCTCGATCCGGCGCCCGACCTGCTGCTCAACAATGCCGGCATCGGCGCCGTCGCGGACGCCAGTGACGCCGACGATGGTGCCACTGGCGCCGCCGTCACCAACGCCACCGACGACGGTGAAGTTCCCACTGGCAGCAGCCGCGTCTTCCGGGGCGCAGACCTCGAGCGCCTGCTGGCCGTCAACTTCCGCGCGCCGATCGCCCTCACTCGGGCCGTCCTTCCCGGCATGCTCCGTCGTGGCAGCGGCCATCTCGGCTACGTCACGTCGATTGCCGCACTTCTCGGCGTGCCACGCGAGTCGAGCTATGCGGCTGTCAAGGCAGCCTTGCATGCGTACGCACGAAGTCTGCACACGGAAGTCGCCACCCGCGGTGTCGGCGTCAGCATCATCGCGCCGGGCATCGTCGACACGGAATTCTTCACCCGCAGAGGCGAACCTCATGGTCGGCGGTTTCCGCGACCGATGTCTCCGGACCGGGTGGCGGCAGCGATCGTCCGTGCGATCGAACGCGAGAGCGCCGAAGTGATCGTCCCGGGCTGGCTCCGTATCCCCGTGGTCCTTCAGGCGGTCGCGCCGACGACGTACGCACGCCTCGCCGGCCGTCACGCCCGACCGCCATCGACACCACCGCCGCCGCCGCCATGAGCATGAAGGAAAGTGGCCCTCTAAAGCCCCAGGACTCCTCTTGATCACGGTCATGATCACGGTGCGGTCGTGGGCGTGGTTGGGCCGGCGGCGTTGACGCGCCCGCGCGGTGGGTTTCTGGCTGTGTCGTTGGTGCGGTGGTGTCTATGTGCGGAGTCTGTTGTTGCGTATGGGGTTGCGGTGGTGGTCGGTCCAGTCGGGTGGGATGAATTCTGGTTTGCCGTCGTCTGCGAGGCGTACCTGCCAGGTGCCTTGGTGGATGAGTCGGTGGTGGTGGCCGCAGAGGAGTACGCCGTTTGCGGGGGTGGTGGGTCCGCCTTGGAGCCACGAACGTGTGTGGTGGCCGTCGCACCAGGAGGGTGGCCGGTCGCAGCCGGGGAAGGCGCATCCTTTGTCTCTCAGTTCCAACAGCCGGCGGGTTTTGCCGGTGAACAGGCGGGTGCCGTCGGTCAATGCGTGTTCGCCGTTGATGGTGCCCCAGAGGCTGACCTTGGCATCACACGCCATCTGTTGGGCGGTGCGGGCGGAGATGGGGGTTCCGGTGCGCAGCAGGGTGGCGTGGCCGGTGCCGCCTGCCAGGTGGGTGTCGGTGATGGTGATGATCAGGTGGGGTTTTTCGCCGGCGTGGGTGGGGGATGCGCCGGAGTCGAGGTAGCGGCGGAGCAGTTCGTGGAGTCCGTCGCCCATCCGCTGGCCGGGGGTGCGCAGGTCGGGCCCGTCCGCGGTGGAAGGTCTCGGCTTCGCGAGTGGTTCGAGTGCGGTGCGGAGCATGTCGGTGGTTACCGGGTCGAGTTTGCCGCGGAGGAAACTTGACGTCGAGTACGGGTCGTCGCTGAGGGACAGGTCCCG
>JBOHED010000022.1:0-5608 GCA_050700915.1 Actinopolymorphaceae bacterium
CGTCGGCACTGCCGGCGACCGGCGCGTCGACGAGACTGATGCCGTCGGGCAGTCGCTTTGCGATGTTGCCCACCGCCTCGGGCCCGATGGTCGACATGTCGATGACACACGTGCCGGGCCGCAGCGCGGCTGCCGCGCCGTCGGCCCCGAACAGCACTGCCTCGACAGCCGTCGCTTCGGCCAGCATGGTCAGTACGAAGGAGACATCCCGCACCGCATCGGCCGGTGACGTGGCAAGCCGGGCACCGTCCTCGGTGAGAGGAGCGGCGCGTTCCGGGGTGCGGTTCCAGACCGTGACGGTATGGCCGGCACCGAGCAGGCGGCGCGCTATCTGTGCCCCCATGTGTCCGGTGCCGAGTACGGCGATGGTTGCCATGCCTCCACAGTAGGCACGCCATTCCCATGCGACTACCTCGCCATCGGCTCGTGCACGGCGCCGAGCATCCCGGCCCCGGTGACGAGTGCTGGCCAGTGGGTGGCGTGCCCGTCATGGTCGACCACGGCTGGACCTGTGCCTACCGGTCGCGTCCATCAGTACAGCATGCGCGGGACAGTGGCGCGCCTCGCAGCCGCTTTATCGCTGCCGCCGCTTGTGGGGAAGCCGGTGGGTGACCGCAGTCGGCACACAGGTGTCGACGACGCCGATGCTCAGCCCTTGACGACGCCGATCGGGAGCAGGCGGGCCACCGGCCGGGCGAGACCCGCGCCGGTCGCAGCCTCGATCACCGCGTCGATGTCCTTGTACGCCTCGGGCGCCTCCTCGGCGAGCCCACGCCACGACGCACCACGTACCGCGATGCCCTGCGCCTCCAGGCGGTTGCGCAACTCCTCGCCGTGGATCACCTTGGCGGCCTGGTGCCGGCTCAGCATCCGGCCCGCACCGTGACAGGTGGACGCGAACGCCGGCCCGCCGTCGACACCGGTCAGGACGTACGACGCCGTCCCCATCGATCCCGGAATCAGCACCGGCTGTCCGGCACCGTCGACGCGCCGCAGGTCAGCCGGCAGGTCGGGATGCCCCGGCGGCAACGCCCTCGTCGCACCCTTGCGGTGCACGCAGAGCCGGCGTGCCTCGCCCGCCACCTGATGGATCTCCACTTTCGCGAGATTGTGCGAGATGTCGTAGACGAGATCGAGTCCGCAGCCGGTGACCCGGTCGAAGACCCGACGGGTCGCCTCACCCAGCAGTTGCCGGTTTGCCCTTGCGTAGTTGGCCGCCGCCGCCATCGCACCGAGGTACGTTTGGCCTTCGGGCGACTCGACCGGTACGCACGCCAGCTGCCGGTCCGGCACCCGGATGCCGTAGCCGGGCATGGCCTTCTCCATCGTACGTACATGATCTGAGCAGATCTGGTGCCCGAGCCCACGGGACCCGCAGTGGATCATCACACAGACCTGGCCGGTACGAAGTCCGTAGGCCGTCGCAAGGTTCGCGTCGAGCACCACGTCGACGATCTGCACCTCGAGGAAGTGGTTGCCCGAGCCGAGGCTGCCGACCTGGTGCAAGCCGCGCTTGACAGCCCGATCGCTCACCTGCGCAGGGTCTGCGTCGTCGACCGCGCCGTGGTCCTCGCAGCGGTCCAGGTCGCGGGTGACGCCGTGCCCCTGCTCGACGGCGTAGCGCGAACCGCCCCGCAGGACGTTCTCCAGTTGGTCGCTGCCCGCGAGCTTCCACACCGCTCCGCGGCCCATGCCGCGCGGAGTCGCATGCCCGAGTCCGTCCATGAGCGCGTCAAGGCGAGGTTGCAGCTCGGTGCGGTCCAGATCGGCGGCATAGAGACGTACGCCACAGGAGATGTCGAAGCCGACGCCACCCGGGGACACGACGCCCCCGGCGTCGATGTCCGTGGCGGCCACCCCACCGATCGGAAATCCGTAGCCCCAGTGCATGTCCGGCATGGCGTACGACGCCTCGACAATGCCTGGGAGCGTTGCCACCTGGGCGACCTGCTGGAGCGCCTGGTCACCGCCGGCGTCCGGCAGCAGCGCACGGGAGGCGAACACGATGCCGGGCACCCGCATGTCGTCGACCGGATCGATCCGGAACCGGTACGCGGTTTCCTCGACGAGCGTCATCGTCGCCCTTCTGCCCTGGCGGTCCGGCCGAAGTCGACCCGAACAGGAGCTACCCCAACATGGCCCGGTGGACGTCACGGATCGAGGCCATCCCCACGACCGAATCCTCAGCGCGCAAAGGAATGTGGCGTACGTCGGCATCGCGCATCAGTGCGGCGACCCGTCCGATGGTGTCGGTCGGGCTCGCCCACACCACGGTGGTGCCGATCACGTGGGCGCACCACACCTCGTCGGGGTCGCCGCCGGCGGCCACCGCATGCACGACCTCGTGCTCGGAGAGAAGGCCGAGCGGTGTGGTCCCGCTGAGGACGACGAGGGCGCCGACCTCGGCGTCGGCCAGTGCCGCCGCTGCGGTACGGAGCGAGTCGTCCTCGTCTACGGTGACGACGGGCGAGCGCATGATCCGTTCGACCGGATCCTCACGACCCGGAGCGGTGGGTGCGGCACGTGGCTCTGGTGCGGCCTGGCCCGGGATGACATGGGCCGGGATGACATGGGTGTCCGCCCCGGGATAGAGCACCGACTCGTGCCCGTCGTCCCACGTCACCAGGAAATGCTCGACGTCAGCTCTGCCCAGAACCTCCCGTACCGTTCCCTGCCGTGGTGGCTTGTCCACCGTGCCGGTAAGTATCTCGATGCGATCACCGACCGCTGCGTGCATGATCCCTCCCCTCCGCGAAAGTCGTCGCCGTCCCCTTCACTGTCGGGTGGCCTCCGGCCCCGGCCGTAGGGCCGAAGGTCCTTCGGGGTTGCCGGACGTGCGAGGCTGGGCACTGTGACAGGCGATCGGGATGTGGTGGGCGACCGGAATGTGCTGGGCGATCGGAATGTGTTGGGCGAGGCGTTGCAACCCTGTGGAACCGACCCGGTGACCGGGTTCTACCGCGACGGGACGTGCCGTACTGGGCCGGACGATCTCGGCAGTCACACGGTGTGCGCGGTGGTGACGGCAGAGTTCCTGGATCATCAACGTTCGGTGGGCAACGATCTGAGCACGCCGAGACCAGAGTTCGCGTTTCCAGGGCTCTCACCCGGCGACCGGTGGTGCGTGGTGGCGGCCCGCTGGCTGCAGGCGTACGAAGATGGCTTCGCCGCGCCCGTGGTTCTCGCCGCCACGCACGAGCGGGCCACCGACGTCGTGCCGCTCGACGTCCTGCGGGCGCACGCGGTCGACGTACCGGCCGATCCCAGCTCACTCACCTGAGTCGGGCGTCGCCCCTGCCTTCGTCGCCGGCTCCGGTGTCGACTGGCCGAGCCAGCCTTCGTAGATATCGGCGACCACCTCGTCGATGGACTCGCGGTGGGTCTCGACATCGAGCAGGGGTACGCATTCCCCTGCCTGAGCGAGCATCTGCGCGATCGGAACCAGTGCGGCGTCGAACGCGTACTCGTGCCGGCCGCCTTCGCTACCCACCAGTGACGCACCGTCGAGCGCCGGGGCGCCGACCCCCTCTGGTGTCTGCAACACCAGCCGGCGCCGGTCGCCCAACGTCGCCCGCAGGTCGGGGAACGCACCGTCGAACGTGACCGAACCCTGGTGCAGCATGACGACGCGGGACGCGAGCTGTTCGAGGTCGGGCATGTCGTGGCTCGTCACGAGAACGGTCAGATCCCTGCTGGCATTGAGGTCGAGGATGCTCGCCAACATGCGACGCTTGGCGAGTACGTCGAGGCCGAGGGTCGGCTCGTCCAGCAACAGCAGCGCGGGTTCGTGCAGCAGCGCGAGTCCGAGGTCGGCACGCATCCGCTGGCCGAGCGAGAGTTCGCGCGCCAACGTCGAGAAGATCGGGTCGAGGCCGAGCAACTCCTTCACATAACCGAGCATCCGGTCGTAACGCTCGCGCGGGATGTCCCACACGACCCGCTTCCACTCGAAGGTCGCCGCCACCGGGTGGTCCCACCACAGGTCGGTGCGCTGGCCGAAGACCACCCCGATCCGGCGTACGTACGACACCCGCTGCCGGACCGGGTCCATGCCGAAGACCCGCACGGTTCCGGCATCGGGGGCGAGCAGCCCGGAGAGAAGCTTGATAGTGGTGCTTTTGCCGGCGCCGTTGGCTCCTGCGTACGCCACGATCTCCCCACGCTGGATCCGCAGGTCGATGCCGTCGAGCGCGGTGACGATCTCGGTTCGTGGCCGGAGCAGGTTGGTCAGCGCGTCGCGGAGGCGTTCGGACCTTTGCCGCTGTTCGTACTGCTTGCGAACCCCGGTCAGCTCAACGACGGTGTCCGAACGACGAGTAACGCTTCGAGCCGACGCGTCCATAGTGTCGAAGTCCTTTCCGGAAGACGAGGACGGCCACGGCGAGGAACACCGGTGCCGCGACGAGGGTGACGAACGCGCCGGGCCAGATCGGCGCCACTCCGGTGATCGCGCGTGCCGGTACCCAGGCGACGAAGCCCACCGGCATGGCGGTGAGCAGTCCGCCGAGGAGCACCCGCGGCACGTTGTCGAGCGGCAGCGTGCCGAGCGCGCCCACCATGCCGTCGGTCGACATGGTGATCTCCTCGGCCGAGCGAGGTGCCCAGAACGCGAGGCTTCCCCAGCCCAGCTGCACCGCGAGGACGATCGTCGCCGAGGCGAGCAGGTTGCCGAAGAGCAGCAGCAGCCACGCCGGTGTGACGTCGACCGGCACCTGGGTGGTCGACCACGCGAGCAGCGAGCCGGCGACCACCAGCACGATCGGCTGGGAGTACGGCATGAAACCCTCGGTGAGGATCAGCCGCCACAACGGCTGTGGCTGGACCAGCATGTGATCGAGCTGCCCGCGTCCGATCCGCCGGCTGATCATCTTGACGTTGTAGCCGAACAGTGTGTCGAGCACGCCGCCGACGACGATGGCGTAGCCCAGCATGAAGAAGATCTGCGCCTTCGACCAGCCACCGATGCCGTTGAAGCGTTCGGCGAGCAGCAGCGTCGTCATGATGCCCGCCACCCTGGCCACCAGATCGGACACCAGCCAGATGAGCGCGTCGCGGGTGCTGCGGGTGAGCCACAACAGGTCCATCCGCGCGAAGAGGCCCCACAGCCGCAGGAGCTGGCGAAGGCCGTGGAACCGGCGTTCGCGGCGGGTGCCGGGACCCGCCGCGCGGGTGGGGCTCTCAACCGCCATAGCCGACCAACCTCTCCCGGTTCCGCCACCAGACCCGACTCGCCACCAGCCACAGCACCAGGACTGAGCCCAGCTGGACCGGCATCAGTACCACCGGATCGCCGGTACCGGTGTAGATGCGCAGAGGCGCCGACACCATCGACGCGAACGGCAACCAGTCGAAGACCTTTCCCAACCCCCACGGCAGGATCGCGAGCGGGAGGATGGCGCCGGCGAGGAGGCCGAAGAGCGCCGTACGCAGCATGCTGACGAGCCAGGTGTTCAGTCCGTACGCCACCGTGACCGCGCCGAGGATGACGTCCGTCGCGAGCGCGATCGTGACGGACAACACCAGGCTGGGAACGAAGAGCATGCCGGCCAGCACGGATGCCGGTGCGGGATCGACGCCGAGCAGCGGCGACAACGCGAGGACGGGGAGC
>JBOHED010000023.1:0-3449 GCA_050700915.1 Actinopolymorphaceae bacterium
GCCTCCTCCGAGTCGTCCCAGGTGTCGTGCCCGTCGAACTCGGTCGGCCCCCTGCCGCCACGCTCGGCGATCAACAGATCCCACTCGGGCGTCGGCATCTGATCCTGACTCATCGCTACTCCTCGTACCGCTGCACAGGCCACGCGGACGTCCAGTCCGCCCGTCACTCCCCGTGGTCCCGTCACCCTCCGGCGGCTTCGTCGCGTCCCACGTCGCCGTGGGTCGTCGTACCGGCTGACAACAGACATGCCCACCACAGGCGTACGCAATCCGGGTCAACTGCCCGCATTGGTCAACCGGCCCGGTCCGGATGGTGAGCCCGGCACCCGGACGACCCGGCGGATACGTCACCATTGGTCTGATGTCAGAACAGGTCACCCTCCGCTCATTCGGGCTAGGGGTGTACCTTCCGTCGCTGCTCTACGGCATCGGCCAGGGCGCGATGGCCCCGATCATCGCCCTGTCGGCACTGGACCTGGGCGCCTCGGTGGGGGTCGCGAGCCTCGTCGTCGCTCTCGCGGGAATCGGTCAGCTGCTCGGGGACCTTCCGGCGGGTGCGCTCGCGGGCAGGATCGGCGAACGAAAGGCGATGCTCGCCGCGGCAGTCATCCTCGTCGCAGCGCTCATCGTCTGCATCGTCGCGACGTCGGTCTGGATGCTCGGTGTCGCCATCGGTTGCACGGGGTTCGCCGGCGCGGTGTGGGGGCTCGCGCGACAGGCGTACCTCACCGAGGTCGTACCGTTCCACCTGCGGGCTCGTGCACTGTCGACCCTGGGCGGAGTCCATCGGATCGGCATGTTCATCGGGCCGTTCCTCGGGGCGGGCACGGTCCATTTCGCCCACACCGACGGACCGTACGGACTGCACATCGTGGCCGTGGCAGTCGCGGCCGTCGCATTGATGGCACTTCCCGAGCCGGCCGGCCGGGACGGTTCGCGGCCAGCACGGACCCACCTGGGTACGTTCGGGATGGCGCGCGCCCACCTGCCCGTTCTGCGGACGCTCGGTGTCGGCACGGTGCTCGTCGGCGCGGTCAGGGCGTCCCGGCAGGCCGTCATCCCGCTGTGGGCCGAGCACATCGGCCTCGACGCCGCCACCACCAGCCTGATCTTCGGGGCCGCCGGGGCCGTGGACATGCTGTTGTTCTATCCGGCCGGCAAGGTCATGGACCGGATCGGCCGGGCCTGGGTCGCCGTGCCCTCGATGGTGGTGCTCGGGATCGCCCATCTGCTCCTGCCGCTCACCAGCACCGGCGCTGCACTGTTCGGCGTCGCGATGATCATGGGCGTCGGCAACGGCATCGGCAGCGGGATCATCATGACGCTCGGCGCCGATCTGTCCCCCTCGGTCGGTCGTACGACGTTCCTCGGTACGTGGCGGCTCTGTGCCGACATCGGCTCCAGCGCCGGGCCGCTGATGATCGGGGCGGTGAGCGCCGCAGTCTCCCTCGGACCGGCCGTGCTGCTCGTCGGGGCGCTCGGGCTGGTCGGCGCCGCGGCGATGGGGCACTGGATTCCCCACTACGTACCGTCTCCACGCCGGGTCGCTCCGTCCGGTACGCCGCCGTCCGGCTAACATGAGGAGACGTTCGCGACCGGAGGAAGCATGGACCTCAGCCCCCGGCAAGACGCCGGCGTCCCCGAGCCCTTCACCAAGATCGGTCTGACCTACGACGACGTCCTGCTGCTGCCTGGCGCGACCGACGTCCTCCCCAGCCAGATCGACACGACCAGCAGGATCTCCCGCCGGATCAGTGTCGCCATCCCACTGCTCTCCAGCCCGATGGACACCGTGACCGAGGCCCGGATGGCGATCGCGATGGCGCGCCAGGGCGGCATCGGTGTCCTGCACCGCAATCTCTCCCTCGACGAGCAGGCCCAGCAGGTCGACCTCGTCAAACGCTCCGAGGCGGGCATGGTCGCCCAGCCGATCACCATCGGCCCAGAGGCCACGATCGGCGAGGCCGACGCACTCTGCGCGCAGTACCGCATCTCCGGCGTACCCGTCGTCGCCCCCGACCAGCAACTGCTGGGCATCGTCACCAACCGCGACATGCGGTTCGAAGCGGACAAGTCCCGGCTGGTCCGCGAGGTGATGACCGCGATGCCGCTGGTGACCGGTCAGGTGGGCATCTCAGCCGACGACGCGATGGGTCTCCTGCGGCAGCACAAGATCGAGAAACTGCCCTTGGTCGACTCGGCCGGACGGCTGCAAGGGCTCATCACGCTCAAGGACTTCGTGAAGCGCGAGCAGTTCCCGCTGTCGACCAAGGACGACTCCGGGAGGCTCCGGGTGGCTGCCGCGGTCGGCTTCTTCGGCGACGGGTGGAAGCGCGCGATGGCGCTCGTCGAGGCCGGCGTCGACCTGCTCGTCGTCGACACCGCGCACGGTCACACCACCGGTGTCCTCGACATGATCCGTGCCCTCAAGGCCGAACCCGCCGCCGCGCACGTGGATGTGGTAGGCGGCAACGTCGCGACGGGCGAGGGCGCCAAAGCGATCGTCGAGGCCGGCGCCGACGGCGTACGCGTCGGTGTCGGTCCTGGCTCGATCTGCACCACCCGGGTCGTGGCGGGCGTGGGTGCGCCGCAGGTGACGGCGATCTACGAAGCCGCGGTCGCGGCCCGACCGAGTGGCGTGCCGGTCATCGCCGACGGCGGGCTGCAGTACTCCGGTGACATCGCCAAGGCGATCGTGGCCGGCGCCGAGTCGGTGATGTTCGGCTCGCTGCTGGCCGGCTGCGAGGAGAGCCCGGGCGATCTGGTCTTCATCAACGGCAAGCAGTACAAGTCCTACCGGGGCATGGGCTCGCTCGGCGCGATGAGCTCGCGCGGCAAGGCACAGTCGTACTCCAAGGATCGCTACTTCCAGGCGGACGTGGCCTCCGACGACAAGCTGGTGCCCCAGGGGATCGAGGGGCAGGTGCCGTTCCGTGGACCGCTCTCGGCGGTCGCCCACCAGCTGATCGGCGGGCTGAAGCACTCGATGTTCTACGTGGGTGCACCGACGGTGCCCGAGCTGCAGGAACGCGGCCGGTTCGTCCGGATCACCTCCGCCGGGCTGAAGGAGAGCCATCCGCACGACGTGGACATGACAGTGGAGGCGCCGAACTACTGGGGACGCTGAGCCGGTCCGGCCCAGCCGGCTGTTCGATCGTCACTTCGGCATGACGTTGGATGAGGGGCGCCTTCCTGCGACGCTCTTTCGGATGAAGGTGCCCCTCATCTCATAGGTTCGTACGAAGGCGCCCCTCATCCAACCCACGTCTGACGCGTACGAAACAATGCCCGGGTGACCGAGATCGAGATCGGCCGCGGCAAGCGCGGGCGCAGGGCCTACTCCTTCGACGACATCGCGATCGTGCCGAGCCGGCGCACCCGCGATCCCGAAGGGGTGTCGACGACCTGGCAGATCGACGCGTACCAGTTCCAGATGCCGGTGGTGGCCG
>JBOHED010000024.1:0-3192 GCA_050700915.1 Actinopolymorphaceae bacterium
GGAAGGCGTACGGCGAGGATCGAGCGGACGACCAAGGAGAGCAAGGTCGTCGTCGAGCTCGACCTCGACGGGAGCGGGCGGGTGGACGTCTCCACCGGCGTACCGTTCTACGACCACATGCTCGACCAGCTCGGCCGGCACGGACTCTTCGACCTCACCGTCCGTGCGCAAGGCGACGTTGACATCGACGTCCACCACACCGTCGAGGACACCGCGATCGTGCTGGGGGAGGCGTTCCGCGATGCCTTGGGCGACAAGCGGGGAATTCGGAGGTTCGCCGACGCCACCGTGCCCCTGGACGAGGCGCTCGTGCACGTGGTCGTCGACGTGGCCGGCCGCCCGTACTGTGTCCACACGGGCGAGCCGGACGGTCAGGCGTACGCCATGATCGGCGGGCACTTCACCGGATCCCTGACCCGGCACGTGCTCGAGACGCTGGCGTTCCACGCGGCGATCTGCCTGCACGTACGAGTGTTGTCCGGCCGGGATCCGCACCACATCGTCGAGGCGCAGTTCAAGGGACTGGCGAGGGCGCTGCGCGACGCGGTGGCACTCGACCCCCGTGAGACCGGGGTGCCGAGTACCAAGGGGACGCTCGGACCGGACGATGCCCACCAGGACGGGGCCCACCAGGACGGGGCCTACCAGGACGGGGCCTACCAGGACGGGGCCCACCAGGAGAAGGGGACGCTCTGATGCAGATCCTCTACTTCGCCCTTGCCGGCCTGCTCTTCGGTGGCGTGATCGCGACCTACCGGCAGAAGCGACCGATCTGGGTGTCGCTCGTCCTGCTGGTGATTGCCGGCGTGTTCGTCTGGCTCGGTCAGCAGGAGATGGATCTGTGACGCAGCCGACGGTGGTGGTGCTCGACCACGGGTCGGGCAACCTCCGCTCCGCCGAGCGGGCGCTCGTCCGGGTCGGCGCGCAGGTCGACGTCACGGCCGACTTCCAGGCGGCGATGGACGCGGACGGGCTGGTGGTGCCGGGCGTGGGGGCGTTCGCCGCCTGCATGAACGGCCTGCGTTCGGTGCGTGGCGACCAGCTGATCGGGCGCCGGCTTGCCGGTGGCCGGCCGGTGCTCGGCATCTGCGTCGGTATGCAGATCCTCTTCGAGCAGGGTGTCGAGCACGGAGTCGAGACCGACGGCTGCGGCGAGTGGCCCGGCACGGTCGAACGCCTGAAGGCCCCGATCGTCCCTCATATGGGCTGGAACGTCGTCGAGGCACCCGACGGCTCCGCGCTCTTCGCCGGGATCGGAACCGAACGCTTCTACTTCGTTCACTCCTACGCCGCCCGCCACTGGGAGCTCACCCGTGGTGCCGGATTCCGGGATCCGCTCGTCACCTGGACGCCGTACGACTTCGACCGGTTCGTGTCCGCGGCGGAGAACGGTCCGCTGTCGGCGACCCAGTTCCACCCGGAGAAGTCCGGCGACGCCGGCGCGCAACTCCTCTCCAACTGGCTCGCCACCCTCCACTGAGCGGCGCGGCAGCTGTGGCGTCGGCTCGTGGGTCGTGGGAAGTCGCATCTCGGACGCCGGTAACCTCGCGGACCATGAGCCTCGTACTCCTTCCCGCGGTGGATGTCGTCGATGGCCAGGCGGTCCAGCTGGTCCAGGGCCGGGCTGGTTCCGGCGGCCAGTACGGCAGTCCGCTCGACGCCGCGCTCACCTGGCAGCGGGCGGGTGCGGAGTGGGTCCACCTGGTCGATCTCGACGCGGCGTTCGGGCGTGGTGACAACCGCGCCCTGCTCGCCGAGATCATCGACCGACTGGCCGACCTGGGCGTCGCGGTCGAGTTGTCCGGCGGCCTCCGCGACGACGACGCGTTGCACTGGGCGATGGCGACCCGCTGCGCCCGGGTCAACATCGGCACGGCGGCGCTGGAGAATCCCGAGTGGTGTGCGAAGGCGATCGCGGAGTACGCCGACCGGGTGGCGATCGGGCTCGACGTCCGCGGCCGTACGCTCGCGGCGCGTGGGTGGACCCGGGCCGGCGGCGACCTGTTCGAGACGCTCGCTCGGCTCGACGCGGAGGGCTGCGCGCGCTATGTCGTCACCGACGTCAACAAGGACGGCATGCTGCAGGGGCCCAATCTCGAGCTGCTGCGGTCGGTGTGCGCGGCGACGGACCGGCCGATCATCGCGTCCGGGGGAGTGTCGACGCTCGACGATCTGCGGGCGATCGCCACGCTCGTGCCGCTCGGCGTCGAGGGGGCCATCGTGGGTACGGCGTTGTACGCGGGTGCGTTCACGCTCGACGAGGCGCTTGCGGCCACCCGGACCTGAGGACCTCGTCGGTCGGTTCAGGTCGGGAGTTGGCGCTTCCAGGCGTTGCCGGGTTCGACGAGCAGCTTGGGTACGACGGTGAAGGGGAAGGGCTTCTCGACCTCGAAGGCCTCGCCGTCCGCAGCGAACGCGACCTGTTCGTACGCTCCGGAGCGAAGCTCGAATGCGGTCAGGCTCGGGTGGTCGTCGTCGGGGATGCCTATCCAGAAAGACGGGATACCGAACTCGGCGTACTCCCGCTTCTTCGTGGTCCGGTCCTTCTTGCGGGTGCTACCGGACGCGACCTCGACCACGAGCAGCGGCGGCTGCCCGACGTGCTCCTTCCGTTCGAACCACTCCGAGCGTACGACGCCGACATCGGGAATCCGGTGATGGTCCTCGGCCATGGTGAGACCGAAGGGTGCCAGCGCCGCCAAACCCTCCGGGCACTGCAGCTCGAGTAGGAAGCCCAGCCGGTGGGCGAATAGGTCGTGCTCGGTGAATGGAGCGGGCGACACCTCAAGCACCCCGTCGACCAGCTCGTAGCGGTATCCGTCGTCCGGTAGCCGCTCCAGGTCGTCCACGGTCAAGGGCCGGCCGCGGTCGCGTGGCCAGACGTCGTACAAGCTCATAGCACCCATCGTGCCTCCTCAGGTGTCTGTCCGGAATGGTACGTGTCGATGGGGGACCAAGATCGAACATGGGCGCGAGAGTAGAGATGATCACCGACACCTGGTCGTTGATCATCCAACCGGGACAATGCATCAGCGCCCGAGCCGTGGGCGGCTCGACGGGTTGCCGAGGCCCTCGGGATATGGTGTGGCGGACCGGCGCCTGGTGTACGACACAGGTCCCGTCGGCGTCGGCCAGCAGCCTCGACAGAGGGGGAACGCGTTGCAACTCAGGGAGCGCCTCGGCGGGAAGCGG
>JBOHED010000025.1:0-1683 GCA_050700915.1 Actinopolymorphaceae bacterium
GTGGCACAGGGCGGCGGCACCGATCCGGCCAAGGCGTCCGAGGCGCTGCACGGCGTCGAGGAGGCCATCAGGACTTGGGTCACGAGCGGCTGATCGACAAGGACCTGGGCGATGCGCGCTGGTGTACGGCTGGGTGTCGATGTCGGTACCGTCCGGATCGGGATCGCCCGATCGGACCCGGCCGGCACCTTGGCGGTTCCGGTGGAGACGGTGGCCCGCGGCCGCGGTGACCTCGACCGGATCGCCGCGCTTGCCGCCGAGGTGGACGCGATAGAGGTGGTGGTCGGGCTGCCGATCTCGCTGTCCGGTGCCGAAGGGCCGGCCGCTGTCAAGGCACGCGAGTTCGCCCACGCTCTGGGCACCCGGCTGAGCCCGCTGCCGATCCGGCTGGTCGACGAGAGGCTGTCCACGGTCGGCGCCCAGCGAAACTTTCGCGACCAAGGGTTGTCCGTTCGCGGAACGCGGGAACGCATTGACCAGGCCGCTGCTGCCATCATCCTCCAGAGCGCTCTCGACGCCGAGCGATCCACCGGCGGGCCGCCGGGAACCTCGTTGACGGAACGCCGGAGGAAACCGCGCCAGAAGCGCGATGCGAAGGGGAAGGACCACCAGTGACTGAGCTCGGGTTCCGCACCACCGCTCGGGTGCGCCCACGCCGCGGCCGCGGCTGCCTGGCGGTGTTCGTGGCGTTCGTCATTCTCGGTGGTGCGGTCGCGTTCGTCGCCGTCAAGGGCCAGGCCTACCTCGCCAACGCGTTCACCGTCCCCGACTACTCCGGGCCTGGTCAGGGCGAGATCGTCGTGGAGGTGTCGGCGGGAGACACGAGCCGCGACATCGCCGAAACCCTCGAGTCGAAGGATGTCGTCAAAAGCGCTGAGGCCTTCACCCGGGCGGCCAGGAAGGACACCAGGGCACTCGGAATCCAGCCCGGGTACTACAGGCTGCGGGTGCAGATGGGGGCGAAGGAGGCGCTCGGGCTGATCCTCGACCCGACGGCCCGGATCCTCGAACGTGTCACCGTGCCGGAAGGGCGGCGCGTGTCGCGGACTGTCGCGATCCTGTCGGACAAGACCGGCATCCCGGTGAAGGAGTTCTCCGCGGTGCTGAAGGACCCGGAGAGCCTCGAGCTTCCGCCGTACGCCAAGGGCAAACCCGAGGGCATGCTGTTCCCGGCGACGTACGACATCGACCCCGGCACGACGGCTGGTTCGCTGCTGCAGCAGCTGGTGGCGCGGCATGTCGAGGTTGCCGAAGGGCTTGGTCTCACGGCTGGTGCCAGGAAACTCGGAGTCAGCCCGCGTCAGGTGGTCACGGTGGCGAGCCTCGTGGAGGCCGAGGCGCGCCGGCCGCAGGACTTTCCGCGGGTGGCCCGGGTGATCTACAACCGGCTGGCGGAACAGCAGAAGCTGGAGTTGGACTCGACCGTGCACTACGCGGTCAACCGGTACGACACCGTGTCTACGACCCCGAACGAGCGCGACGTCAAGTCGCCGTACAACACCTACCGGAACGTCGGCCTGCCGCCAGGTCCGATCAACTCGCCGGGGGAGCGGGCTCTGCAAGCGGCGCTCAAACCCGCGCCGGGCCAGTGGTTGTTCTTCGTGACCGTCAATCCCGACTCGGGTGAGACGAAGTTCGCGCAGACCTACAGCGAGCACGACCAGTACGTCGCCGAGTTCCAGC
>JBOHED010000026.1:0-4807 GCA_050700915.1 Actinopolymorphaceae bacterium
CGCTCTACCGGGCGGGCCGGCAGACCGAGGCGTTGGACAGCTACGCGGAGCTGCGGACCCGGCTGGCAGCGGAGCTCGGCCTCGAGCCGGGTCCCGAGCTGGTCGCCCTGCACCAGGCGATCCTCGAACAGGACACCGCCCTCGACCCGGTGGTGCCCGCATCGTCGGTACGGCGGCCGACCAACCTGCCTGCCGGAGCCGGCGAGCTGATCGGCCGTGACCGGGCGTTGTCGGAGGTACGCGTCCTGGTGCGGGCGGAGCGGATGGTCACGCTCACCGGCTCCGGCGGCGTGGGCAAGACCCGGCTGGCCGTGGAGTCCGCACGGGGCCTGGTGGAGGAGTACGCCGACGGTGTCTGGCTGGTCGAGTTGGCGACGCTGGACCGCGACTCGTCGGTCTCTCCCGCCGAGCTGGTGCTGTCGGTCCTCGACGTACGAGAGGGTTCGGCCACCGAGTCCGCGGGCAACCGGCTCGCCCACGTACTGCGTACCCGCGAACTGCTCCTGGTGTTGGACAACTGCGAGCACCTGGTCGAGCAGGCGGCCGACCTCGCCGGCCGGCTGCTGCGCGCCGCGCCGGGGCTGCGGATCCTCGCGACCAGTCGGGAACCGCTGGGCGTACCCGGCGAGGTGCTGTGGGACGTTCCGCCGCTCGCCACCCCCGACGACGCCGGTCTCGTGAAGCTGGAGCAGTACAGCTCCGTACGACTGTTCGTGGCGCGCGCGGCGGCCGCGACGCGCGGGTTCACCCTCGACACCGGCAACGCCGCGGCGGTCGCGCAGCTGTGCAGCCGTCTCGACGGCATCCCGCTGGCACTGGAGCTGGCCGCGACCCGGGTACGCACGCTGGGGGTGCACGGGCTGGTCGCCCGGTTGGACGACCGGTTCCGCCTGCTCGCCACCGGCCCTCGCGGTGCGCCGGCCCGCCAGCGGACACTGTCCGCGGTGATCGACTGGAGCTGGCAGCTCCTCACCGAGTCCGAGCGGGTCGTGTTGCGCCGGCTCGCCGTCCACGCCGGCGGCTGCACCGTGGACGCCGCCGAGGCGGTGTGCGCCGGCGAGGGCGTGCCGGCGGAGGAGGTGCTGGACCTGCTCGGCCGGTTGGTCGACCGTTCCCTCGTGGTGCTGAGCGACCAGGCCGACGGTCCGAGGTACCGGCTGCTTGAGTCGGTGGCGGCGTACGCCCTCGAACGGCTGGACGAGGCGGGCGAGCTGGCCATCGTGCGCGAGCGGCACGGCGACCACTTCGCCGAGCTGGCCCAGCGCGCCGAGCGGTTCCTCCGCGGACCGGAGCAGCGGCAGTGGTTGCGTCGACTGGACGCCGAGGCCGGCAACCTGCGTGCCGCGCTCGACAGTGCGGTGCGTACCGGCGCGGCAGAGCGGGCACTGCGCCTGGTGACCGGCCTGGCGTGGTACTGGTACCTGCGCGGCCGGTTGGGTGAGGCCGAACGCGCGTTGGGCGGCGTACTGACCGCTTCTGCCCACGGTCCGGCCGCACTGCGGGCGCCGGCGGTCGCCTGGCACACCGGGATCGCGTTGCTGCAGGGCGACAAGGCCGACTGGCGGGCCAGGCGGGACGCGTCCCTTCGCCTGCTCGACGACGAAGCCGATCCCGGCACCCGGGCGCGGGCGCAGTGGTTCCTGGCCTTCGCCGAGACCGACCTGGGCGACATCGCCGGATCCGAGCGGCTGCTGAACCGGGCACTGGCCACCTGCGAGGCACTCGACGACCAGTGGGGCGTCGCCGCGGTGCTTTCGGCCCGCGCCAAGCTCGCGCACGTACGCGGCGACACCGAGGCACTCGGCCGGGACAGCAGGCGCAGCGCCGCGTTGTTCGAGGCGCTCGGGGACCGGTGGGGCGTCCTGCAGGCCACCGGATGGCTCGGCGCTCTGGCCGAGTTGAGAGGCGACTACCCGCGTGCCACCCGACTGCAGCGGGAAGGGCTGCGGATGGCCGAAGAGCTCGAGCTGTGGCCGGAAGTCGTCGGCGGGCTGTCGTGGCTCGGCTGGATCGCCACGCAGACCGGCGACTACGCCCAGGCGCGCGAACTCTGCACACGCGCCAAGCGGCTGGCCGAGGAGCAGGACAACGTGCCAGGCCAGGTGTTCGCCGAGTTGGGCCTCGCGTTCGCCCTCCGACGCGAGGGGGAGTGGGACCTCGCCGAGATCCATCTGAACAACCTGGTCGACGCCGCCAAGCGGCAGGACCCGGGCTCCGGCCACGCCCTCTACCTCACGATCGTCCTGACCGAGCTGGGTTTCATCGCCGAGCTTCGTGGCGACGCGGCCACCGCCCGGGACCGGCACCTCGAGGCGTGTGACGTGGCCCGTGACTTCGGCGAGACCCGGGCCCTGGCGGCGGCCGCGATGGGCCTCGCCGGCGCTTCTGTTCTGGACGGGCGGCCCGAGGAGGCGGCACGGCTGCTGGGGGCCGCGGCGGCGGTGCGCGAGTCGACCGGGCTGCCGCTGTCGCCCGGCGAGGCCCTCGAGCTGGACCGGATCATCGCGGCGGTACGTACCACTTTGGACGACGACAGCTTCGCCGCCGAGCACGACCTCGGCGGCGAAGCAGGTGGCCTCACGCTGCTGGACTCGCTGCGGCCGGTCGGTAGGACAGGATGATCACGCCCGAGTCGAGCTGCCTGGTCTCGGCCAGCTCGAGCGGGACCTTGTTGCCGTCGCGGAAGAGCAGGCTCTCCGGTTCGCTGTGACCGGACAGGATCGGGTGCAGCCACACCCGTACCTCGTCGAGCAGGCCGTTGCGCAGCAGTTCGTGGGCGAGCGGGCCGTAGCCGTACATCAGGATGTCCTGGCCGTCCTCCTCCTTGAGCTTGGCCACCTGCTCGAGGACGTTGTCCCGGATGATCGTGGAGGTGCCCCAGTCGGCCTTCTCCAGGGTGGACGACACGACGTAGTGCGGCAGGGTGTTCATCCGTACGCCGAAGTCGCCGGTCGCCTCCTCCATCGCCGGCCAGGCCTCGCTGAAGCCCTCGTAGGTCCGGCGGCCCATCAGCAGCGCGTCGCTGGCGAACAGCTGCTGGTAGGCGAACGCCTGGGCGCCTTCGTCGAAGTACTGGAAGTGCCACTCGTCCATGTGGTCGACGACACCGTCGAGGGACATGTTGAACGAGGCGATGATCTTCCGCATGGTGCTCTCCTGACATCTGCTGTGCTCGGATGGCTCTTTGGTTGACACCACAGACGATGCCCGGGGCCGCTTACGATTTCCTTCAGGTCGGCTTAAGCCGCATCCGGAACGCGCAGCGTGACCCGTGCCGCCTGGGTGGTGCCTCACCGGAAGGCGACCACCAGGAGCACCAGCCCCAGCAGGAGGAAGGCGGCTCCGGCCGTGACGACGAGGACGGGAGCCCACCGGGCGACGGAGTCTCCGATGACCCGAATCCTCCTCGGATCCTCGGGCAGGTACTCGATGTCAACGGCGGTGCCGACCGGGTACGGGTGAGCCACGTTGACCTTGGTGGTCGAGCGGAGTTCGCGGCCGTCGTTCGTCCGGAAGGCGATGACCGGGTAGGAGTACGACATCGTCCGGCGGCCTCCGCTCGTCGAGGAGACCGTTCGGATCTTCCGCTCCTCGCCGACCACCTCTCCGGAGGTCGTCACGCAGGTGCGGTCGAACTGTCGCTCGTTCCACACGAACGCACACCCGCGGTAGAGAAAGACCGCGCTCAGGACGCTCCATGCGAGGGCGAAGATCCCGAGTCCGTTCATGTGTGCACACCCCGTCCGGATCAGATGCCGACAATCCGCCGCATCCTACGGTGAGTGGCGGTGAATCGAATGCGGAGAAATGGCTCACCGTGGCGCGTCCACATCAGCAATTTCTCCACATTGGACGTCGTTCAATGGACGGGCAGGACGCGGATCGCTCCGGTGGCGGCGTAGGTGCGAAGGTTTGTCCCACGGTTGGCATCAATCTGACCTCGCGGTGCAAGGCCAACCCCGACCACACCATGTACGAGACGACGGCGAACTAAATCTCGCACCGCGAGGTGATCCTGGGCGGAAAGCCGGGTTCGCGGACGGCGGAGGTTCCGCCGTACGAGGACGTCGACGAAGGCTGAGCGGTGATTCGTCGTACGCCTGTCCGGCGGGTGGTCTGGCGCCGCATCCGCCGAGCACCGTGATCGGCATCCGTCCGAGTGTGCCAACCGGGTCAGGTCAGAACGGTGCGTGGGCAGGGATCGACGCCCGCGTTGGTGTGGCGGATGGTTCGGTGCCTGGTGGTGGTTCGGGTTCGACGGTGTAGGTGTGGCCGAGTGGGCTTTGTGCGGTGAGGTGGCCTGGCTGGTTCTGGGTCCAGTACCAGCCGCCTTCGTGTTTGGCGCGGTGATGGTGCCTGCATAACGGGGTCAGGTTGCACGCGCAGGATGGTCCGCCGAGTCGGTGTTCGACAACGTGGTCGAGGTCGCACTGGACGGCTGGTCTGGAACAGCCGGGTTGGCTGCAGGTGCGGTGCATCGCTTGGATGAGCCGGCGTTGCGCGGCGGTGGGCTTGTACCGGCGGCTGGAGGCTTGGTGGTAGACGACTTTGCCGTCGATGGTGACGGTGCGGCAGTATTCGAATCCTCCGGCGGCGGCGTTTTTGATGTCGTCGATCACTTTCGGGGTGATGGCGCCGAGTCCGGAGAGTTCTCCTGTCTTGTTGGCGAGGCGGAGCCAGGTTTCGAGGTCGGCGACCAACTCGACTTTTGCGACCAGGTGTTCGTCACCGGTCTCGACACACTCGCCGCCATCACCCGGATCATCCAGATCGACAGGCGTGTCAGCACCAGCGCCCGTATCCGCGC
>JBOHED010000027.1:0-7576 GCA_050700915.1 Actinopolymorphaceae bacterium
TCGACGTCGGCGTCGGCGACGTCAGGATCGTCGTTCCGCCGGAGGTCGACGTGACGTTCCGAGGCGACGTCGGACTCGGCGACATCGCGCTCGGCGGTCTGTCCGCGAGCGCTGCCCTCCTGCCGCCGGA
Source organism: Actinopolymorphaceae bacterium (assembly GCA_050700915.1). GTDB lineage: Bacteria > Actinomycetota > Actinomycetes > Propionibacteriales > Actinopolymorphaceae > Thermasporomyces. The sequence goes on from JBOHED010000027.1 coordinate 131, forward strand.
AGCGCTTCCACCAGCACCGCCAGAGCCGCGCTCGCCCCTGCCTGACGGCGATCGAGACCAGCCCGAACGCCGGACCAACCAGCCCGAACGCGGGAGCGACCGGAGCCCGGCGGAAGGCGTGAGTATCACTCAGGCGTACACCGACTACGGCATCGACGGACCCGGCGGCGGCAAGCTGGTCCTGGACGTCGACCTCGGGGTAGGTCAGGTGGTGGTGAGTCGTGCCTAAGCCACCTGCCGGACGGCATCCCGCCAACGTCGCCGCACTCGTCGCCGGACTGGTGTGCTGCGGCCTTGCCCTCGGCTGGCTGCTGGTCGCGGCCGACGTACTCCGCCTTCCTGACCTTGGCTGGCTGCTTCCCGCCGTCCTGATCGGGGCCGGCGCCGTGGGCGTCACGTTGTCGCTGCAGCGCAACCGCCGCAGACCCTCAGCGGGTTCCCGGACCCGTTTCCGGGGCAACCGCAGGGTGTGATCAGGACTCTTCCGGATAGCCGTTCACCCTCAGAACGAGGAGGCTGGAGCCATGAACGACACCACTCCGTTGCGAAAAGACTCCTTTCCCCCACTCAAGAAACTCGTCCGTACGAAGGACGAACGCATGATCGCCGGCGTCTGCGGCGGTATCGCGAAGTACGCGGGCGTCGACCCGGTCCTCGTCCGGTTGGCGATGGTCGCGCTGGTGATCTTCGGCGGCGCGGGTCTGTTGCTCTACCTGGCAGGCTGGATCATCATCCCCGAGGAAGCCTGATCGGTAACGCCCGCCGCCTGGCGGCGGGCGCCCCCGGCACCTCATTGGTCCAGGACGGGAGGTGCGGCTGGTACCGAGCACGACCAGCCGGCACCCCCGCACCGGCTATCCGCGTCCGTGCGGGAGCGTCCACCCCGACGGGTCGGGTCCCTTGGGTACGACGCCAGACGGGTTGATCTGGTGGTGGGTGAGGTAGTAGTGCCGCTTGATCTGGTCGAAGTCGACCGTCTCGGCGATGCCCGGGGTCTGGTACAGGTCCCGTGCGTAGGCCCACAACACCGGTTGCTCGGTCAGCTTGTTCCGGTTGCACTTGAAGTGGTTGTGGTAAACGGCGTCGAACCTCACCAGCGTCGTGAAGAGCCGGATGTCGGCCTCGGTCAGCCGGTTGCCGTCGCCGCAGAGGTAGCGCTGGGCTCGTAGCCGATCCTCCAGCCAGTCGAACCGTGCGAAGAGGGCGTCGAACGCCTTCTCGTACGCCTGCTGCGACGTGGCGAAACCACACTTGTAGACACCGTTGTTGACGTCGTCGTAGATCAGCGCCGCCACCTCGTCGATCTCCGCCCGCAGGTCCTCCGGATAGAGGTCCGGTGCTCCCTCCTGGTGGTACTCCGTCCACTGCGTATCGAAGTCCAGGGTGATCTGCGGGAAGTCGTTGGTGACGACCGTGCCGGAGGGTACGTCGACGAGACACGGAACGGTGACACGCCCCGCGAACGTCGGATCGGTCCGCTGGTACGCCTCCGACAGGAACTCGATGCCCAGCACGGGGTCGCGGTCGCCGGGATCGAGGGTGAACCGCCAGCCGCGCTCGTCGCGGATCGGGTCGACGGTCGCGAGCGAGACGGCATCCTGCAGGCCGAGCAGTTGGCGGACGATGACCGCCCGGTGCGCCCACGGGCAGGCACCGGACCACACCAGCCGGTAGCGCCCCTGCTCCGCCGGCCAGGCCGAGGAACCGTCGGCGGTCACCCGATCGGTGAACCGGTTGGTCTGGCGGACGAACTCACCCCGCTGCCCGGTCTCCTTCACGAACTGTGCCCCGGTCTGGGTCTGGTAGGAGTCAGCCATACCTCTCAGTGTCGCGCAACAGCCTGAGGTCGGCGACGGTGATGCCTGGCGGCCGCGGACCGGGTGAGCCCATGGCGGCAAGTGCCGACGGCACACCGTCCAGGTCGATCCGCCGGCCGACGAGGCGGTCAGGGCGCACCCGACCCGTCGCCAGCATGGCGAGCATCGCGCGATAGTCGTACGCGGGAAGGCCGTGACTGCCGAAGAGCGCCAGCTCGTACGCGATCACCCGGTCCATGGGTACCTCGGCCGGACCGAGTGGCATGAGTCCCACCTGGACGTGCCGACCGCGGCGGCGCAGACCCAGCACCGACGCGGCACAGGTCCCGCGGCTGCCAAGACAGTCGAGCGAGACGTGGGCACCGCCATCGGTCGCGTCGCGGACCGCGGCGGCCACGCTGTCCGCCGCGTTCTCGCCGCCCGCGGACGCATCCCCCTCGCCGCCCAGGGACGCGTCGACCGTCGCGTCCGCACCGAGTTCGCGGGCGAGCGCCAACGCTCCCACCGACACGTCCACCGCAACGACCCGGGCGCCGACGGCGACCGCGATCATCACCGCCGCCAGGCCCACACCGCCGCAGCCGTGGACGGCTACCCAGTTGCCGGCAGTCACGCGACCCTGTCGGACAACGGCCCGGAACGCCGTACCGAACCGGCAGCCGAGGATCGCCCCCACCGCACTGTCCACCGAGTCCGGAAGTGCGACGAGGTTGACGGCGGCATGTTCGACGCGGACCAGCTCGGCGAACGAACCCCAGTGGCTGAAGCCTGGCTGGCTCTGGCGTACGCACACCTGCTGGTGCCCAGACGCGCACTCCGCACAGGTCCCGCAGGCGCAGACGAACGGCACCGTCACCCGGTGGCCGACCCGCCACCCACGGACGGAGGCACCCAGCGCGGCCACGGTGCCCGCCAGCTCATGACCTCCGACGTGCGGCAACCCGACGTCGGGATCGTGTCCCTGCCAGGCATGCCAGTCGCTGCGGCAGACACCGGTCGCCGCCACCGCGATCACGGCGTCGTCGGGTCCTGGAGTAGGGTCCGGCACTTCGCGGACCACGGGCGCGACACCGAACTCGTCGTACCAGACGGCTCTCATCGCAGGCGATCATTCTCGGCCGGCGTCATTCCCACTCGATGGTGCCGGGCGGCTTGCTGGTGATGTCGAGGACGACGCGGTTGACCTCGCGTACCTCGTTGGTGATCCGCGTGGAGATCCGTTCGAGCAGGTCGTACGGAAGCCGCGCCCAGTCGGCGGTCATCGCGTCCTCGCTGGTCACGGGGCGCAGCACGATCGGGTGGCCGTAGGTGCGGCCGTCGCCCTGGACACCGACGGACCGTACGCCGGCCAGCAGCACCACCGGGAACTGCCAGATGTCGCCGTCGAGCCCCGCCGCCGTGAGCTCCTCGCGGACGACCGCATCAGCCCGGCGAACGATGTCGAGCCGCTCCCGGTCGACCGCACCGATGATCCGGATGCCGAGCCCGGGACCCGGGAACGGGTGCCGCCACACCATGGTGGGCGGCAGTCCGAGCTGTTCGCCAACCGCGCGGACCTCGTCCTTGAAGAGGGTACGCAGGGGTTCGATCAGTTCGAACTTGATGTCGTCGGGGAGCCCACCCACGTTGTGGTGGGACTTGATGGTGGAGGTGCCGGTACCGCCGCCGGACTCGACGACGTCGGGATAAAGCGTGCCCTGGACAAGGAAGGCGGTTGTACTCTCGCCCTCGGCCAGGGCGCCGAACACCCGCACCTCGGCGGCCTCGAAGGTACGGATGAACTCGCGACCGACGATCCGCCGTTTCTCCTCGGGCTCCTCGACCCCGGCCAGGGCGTCGAGGAACTGGTCGGAGGCGTCCACCACGTCGAGGTCGCTGAAGACGGCCTCGAAGTCACGTTTGACCTGCTCGGTCTCGCCGAGCCGCATCATCCCGTTGTCGACGTAGACGCAGGTGAGCCGGTCGCCGATGGCGCGCTCCACGATGGCGGCGGCGACCGCGGAGTCGACGCCGCCGGACAGCGCGCACAGCGCCCGGGCGTCGCCCACCCGTTCCCGGATCCTTTCCACCTGCTCGTCGATGATGTTGGCCATCGTCCAGGTCGGACGGCAGCCGGCGATCTCGAGCAGGAAGTGCTCGAGCACCGTCTGGCCGTGCTCGGTGTGGAGCACCTCGGGGTGCCACTGCACGCCGGCCAGCCCGCGGGCCACGTCCTCGAACGCCGCCACGGGGGTCGCGTCGGTCGCAGCCAGTACGTCGAAACCGGTGGGCGCCGCGGTCACCGAATCGCCGTGGGACATCCAGACCGAGTGCTCGGGCGGCAGGTCGGCCAGCAGCGTGCCAGGTGCACTCACCTTGACCCGGGTACGGCCGTACTCGCGGGCACCGGTGTGGGCGACCTCGCCGCCGAGCTCGCGCGCCATCAGCTGGAAGCCGTAACACATGCCGAACACCGGGACCCCGGCCGTGAAGATGCTCACGTCGACGCCGGGCGCACCCTCGGCGTACACGCTCGACGGACCGCCGCTCAGCACGATCGCCTTCGGCCCTCGCGCCAGCATCTCGGCCACTGGCATCGAGTGCGGGACGATCTCGGAGTAGACCTTCGCCTCCCGGACCCGGCGGGCGATGAGCTGGGCGTACTGCGCGCCGTAGTCGACGACGAGAACGAGATCGTGGTCGGTCACGATGACCCTTCGAAATAGCCGGAGAAATGGCTGTGCGGGTGGGTGTGTCGGCCTGGTTGACTGGCCCCGACCTGACCGCTCCGAGTTTAGTCGGGCACATGTCCCGCACCGCGCCTGCCCGAACCCTCCGGCGCGCCTGCCCGCCGATCATGATCATCATGGAGAAGTCGGGCGCCTGACCACGCCGCCGTCCCTGCGTTCTAAATGATGATCACTTGAGAGGAGTCCGCGATGGCCGCGCGACCGTCGTCCCTGGAGCTCGCCGAGGCCCACGTCCGCGCGCTCTTCCGTACCACCGACGACGGGTGCATCGTCGAGACCAACGAGACACCTCCCGGGCGCGCACCGCGCGTCTTCGTCGCCCGGACCAGAGCCGGCACCCTCTGCCGCCCCCGCCACGATCTCCCGTCGGCGCTCGCCACCGAGCTACGACGTCTCGCCCGCGACCTGCCACCGCTGCCAGAACCGACCGGCGACACGACCGTCTATGCCGCCCTCCGCGCCGCCGTCGACGCCGACGGACCGATCACCCACCAGTGGCATGGCCCGGCGTACGCCTTCGACGGTCCCGCACTGGACCCGCACCCGGAGGTCGTGGAGATCCGGGAGGAACGCGAACTCTTCGTCGGCCGTCCCTTCGAAGACTTCCGGACCGACCTCGACCACCATCGCCCGCTCTTCGCGATCGTCCGGGACGGGATGGTGGTCGCGGCGGGGTTCAGCGCCCGTACGACGGACCGCGAGGCCGAGGCCGGCGTCAACACCCACGTCGACCACCGCGGACAGGGATACGGCGCGGCCGTGGTCAACGTCTGGCGCCTCGCGATCGAACGCTCCGGGCGGGTGCCGCTCTACAGCACGTCGTACGACAACCTGAGCTCTCAGGCGGTGACCCGGCGTCTCAAACTACGGCAGTACGCGGAGACGTTCGCCCTCACCTGAGTGTGGGTGACCCAATTCTCCGGCGGTCGTAACTCCCACCCAGGTTCGGTCGTTGGAAGGGCGACGGGGCATGTGCCGGCCTGTTCGGCCCGCTTCCGTCCGTACGACGGCAACTGCTTGCGGCCTCGCGGTGCCTCGTACGACTAGTCAGGGCCCGGCTCCTCGCCTGCTGGAGCCGGGCCCTGCACACGCTCCGCGGCGGCTTCGGCCGCCTGCTCCACGCTTCCTCGTGGGAGCGGCCCAGCATCCGTTCGTCCGGCCAGGATCGCCTGCGACCGGGCTCTGACCAGGGAAGATGACGATCTTCGCCGTACGGAACCACACCAGTCCACGAAGCGTCGCAGGACCATGAAGCTTTCGGTTCTGCGTCGCGGCCTCCCCTGCGCCGCGGCGGCGGGGGTCCTGGTCGTCGCACTGGCGGCTTGTGGGACCGAGCAGGGGACATCGCCGGACGCTCGGGCGACCGCCACCACCAGCCCCACCGACTCTGGACCTGCGATGTCGCCTTCCACCCTCGTCCTTCACCGCACCGGCGGTATCGCCGGCTTCAACGACAAGCTCACCGTGGAACCCGACGGACAGGTCACTTTGACCAGCCGCGGCAAGGAGCCCATGAGCTGCACGGTCAACCCGAAGACCAAGCAGCGGCTCGACGCGGCCGCCCAGCAGGCCAGCGAGTCTCCCGCGCCGAAGTCTCGCAGCCGCGACGGCAAGAAATGGGCGACGGCGACGCCGGACGAGCTCCAGATGTTCCTGGTCATCGGTGACCAGCGGATCCAGTCGTCCGATCTCGGGGCGCAGGACCAGCACTACCGCGACCTGTTCTCGGTGTTGAACGACATCCTCGTCTCCGCGTCCGCCATCCGGGCGGGCGAGGACGCCGGACCCGGCTCCCCCTGCAGCTGACCGGGACGCCTGCGGCTGACCGACCGCCTGGAGCTGACCACCACCCTGCGTCGACGGCGAACCTTACGCGTGGAACGCGTGCCGGTGCGCGTGGGGAGTCGTACCCCGGCGACGGGCGAAGTGGTGCCGAAGTGTGTCGGCGCAGCCGAAGCCTGACCGTGCGGCCACGACGTCGACGGTGAGGTCGGAGGTCTCGAGCAGGAGTTCGGCCCGTTGGAGGCGCTGCTCCAACAGCCAGCGATGGGGAGTCGTTCCCGTGGCCGTACGGAAGCGACGCGCGAAGTTGCGGACCGACATCCCCGCCCGGTCGGCGAGGGTCGCGACGGGTAGGTCGCGGTCCAGATGCTCCGCAGCCCAGTCGAGGACCTCCGCCATAGCCTCGCCCGTGGGCACCGCTGGCAGCGGCATCTCGACGTACTGCGCCTGCCCGCCCGCACGGTGCGCAGGCACCACCATCCGACGGGCGAGAGCGTTGGCCGTCGCCGAACCGTGCACCCGCCTGACGAGGTGCAGGCACGCGTCGATCCCCGCCGCCGCACCCGCGCTGGTCAGGACCGGACCGTCGGTCACATAGAGCACATCCCGTTCGATGCGTACGCGTGGAAACCGGCGTGCCAGCCGGTCGGCGAACTGCCAGTGCGTCGTCGCCCGGCGACCGTCGAGCAGGCCCGCGCCGGCGAGGGCGAACGCGCCGGTGCAGATGGAGAGCAGGACAGCACCTCGGGCGTACGCCTCCCGCAGCACGGCGGCGATGGCCGCGTCCAGCGGAGCGTCGAGGTCCGGCCACGCAGGGACGGCTACGAGGTCGGCCTCGGCGGCCCGGGCGAGGTCGTGGGTCACCTCGACGGCGAAGCCCGAGGTCGTGGGCGTCAGTCCTGGCCGTGGACCACAGACCGCGAAGTCGTAGCTCGGTATCCCGTCGTCGGACCGGTCGAGCCCGAAGACCTGGCAGAGGATGCCGAGCTCGAATCCCGCGATACGGGAGCCGACCAGTGCGGCGACCGACTCCACGCGAACCTTCTGGCCCTTCGCCATCACGCTCCACTTCTGCCGAGTGTGCGCAGACCGTAGGTTTCGCCGGCAAACCTACGGTC
>JBOHED010000028.1:0-2859 GCA_050700915.1 Actinopolymorphaceae bacterium
CGTGCACCTGGATCAGGCCGCCGCGGAGCAACCGCTCGATGGTCTGGTAGACGCTGTTGCTCCGCGCGACGTTGACCACATCGTCCTTGCGTCGCGTCTTGATCAGCCGCTGCATCCGGTAGGCGTGCATCGGCTCCTCGGCGAGGAGGGCGAGCAACACCATGGCCAGGGGGGACCGAGGGCGGGCTGGTTCGTCCACGTCCACACCCTATTCAGGACCTCTACCAGCTGTTCGGATTCCCTCTAGCCATAATATGGGTAACCAGGTTATGGTGTCGAGCATGCGTAAAGCGATCATCATCGGAGCGGGCATCACTGGGCCAGTCACCGCGATGGCCCTGCGGAGATCGGGCTTCGACCCGACGATCTACGAGGCGTACGACCGCACCGCGGACGGCGTGGGGTCGTTCCTGACGGTCGCCGTCAACGGGTTGGCGGCGCTGCGGCTCATCGAGATCGACGCCCGCGAATTGGGCGGCTTCGACACGCCCGCGCTCACCATTCGCAACAGCCGGGGCCGGACGCTCGGCACCTTCGCCATCGGCAGGGCGGACAACGGTCTGGTCAGTCAGACCGTCGCCAGGTCCGACCTCTACGTCGGGCTCCGGGACGCGGCGGTCCGCCGGGGTATCGACATCGCCTACGGCAAGGAACTCGTCGACGCGAGCACCCGGTCCGACGGCAGCGTGGTCGCGAGGTTCGCCGATGGCTCGCAGGCCACCGGCGACGTTCTGATCGGCGGCGACGGCCTGAACTCGAGGACCCGGGCGATCCTCGATCCTGCCTGCCCGCCACCGCGGTACACCGGCCTGCTCAACACCGCCGGCTACGCGCGTGGCTTCGACGTCGGGACGAAGGCCGGTGAGTTCGCGATGACCTTCGGGCGCCATGCGTTCTTCGGCTACTTCAACCGTGCGCCCGGCGACGTCTGGTGGTACGCGAACATCCCTCGCGCCAAGGAAGCGTCCAGCCGCGAACTTGCCGCGCTGAACCGTCGGTGGCGTGACGAGCTGCAGCGGCTCTTCGCCGACGACGATACGCCGGCGGGTCATCTCATCGCGCACACCGACGAGATTCTCCCGCCGTGGAACACCTGCGACCTGCCGTCGGTACGCACATGGCACAGCGGCGCGATGGTGCTGGTGGGGGACGCGGCCCACGCGATCTCGCCGACGTCCGGTCAGGGGGCGTCCCTGGCCATCGAGGACGGCATCGTGTTGGCGAAGTGCCTCCGTGACCAGCCCGACGTGGAGGCCGCGCTCACGACCTTCGAGGCGCTGCGCCGCACCCGGGTCGAGAAGCTCATTGTCAGGGCGAAGCGTACGAGCGACCAGAAGGTCGCTGGCAGGTTCGGTGCCCTCGTCCGTGACCGGATCATCATGCCGCTGGTCGCACGCCAGACGGCGAGGAGCACCTCGGACTGGGTGCACGACTATCGGGTCGATTGGGAAACCCCGGCGCGGGCCTGACCGTTACGGTGAAGGCGGTGTCGTCGACGCCGTCAGCCGTGGCAGGTCGGGAGGTCCGCGTGGAGCACAGTGCCGCCGTCGGCCCGGCCCCGGTGCCTGACGCCGACTCCGACACCACGGTCCGCGTCGGCGTCGAGGCGGATGTCGAAGCGGCGGCCGACCCGGATGGCGATGTTGCCGGCGATACCGAGGCGATCTGGCTGGGCGTCGATCTGGGCACGCAGGGGGTCCGCGTCCTCGCTGCCACCGGTGACGGTCGGGTAGTGGCGCGGGCAGCTGTCGCGCTGACGAGTACGCGGGACGGCAACCGGCACGAGCAGGACCCCGAGGACTGGTGGTCGGCGTTCGTCCGTGCGGCCGGATCCGCCACGCGCGACCTCGACAGCGCGCGGATCCGCGGGATGTCCGTGTGCAGCACGTCGGGGACGGTGCTGTTTGTGGAGTCCGCCGGAGCCGAGCCGGCGCGGCCGGTGACGCCGGCACTGATGTACGACGACGGGCGGGCCGGGGACTACGCCGAGCGCGCGGCCGCCCGTCCCGCTCCGGGGTGGACCGCTGCCGGGGGTACCCCGCAGGCCTCATGGGGACTCGCCAAGGCGCTGTGGCTGCTCGACCACTGTCGGGTCCCCCCGGGTGCTCGGCTGGCCCATCAGGCCGACCTCGTGACGTCCCGGCTGGTCGGCGTACCGGTCGCGACGGACTGGAGTCACGCGTTGAAGAGCGGGGTCGACCTGGAGAGCGGGGACTGGCCGGCGGACGTCCTCTCGCGGTGCGGGCTCGATGCGACGCGGTTGCCGCCCGTGGTTCCTCCGGGATCGCCGCTCGGGTCGGTCGGCGTGAGTGCCGCCGCGCTCACCGGGATCCCGGCCGGTACGCCGGTGTTCGCCGGCCTCACCGACGGCTGTGCCGCGCAGGTCGCCTCCGGTGCCCTGGCGGTCGGCTCCTGGAACTTCGTCCTCGGGACCACGCTGGTCCTCAAGGGGACGACGAGGGAACCACTGCGGGACCCGAGCGGCGCGGTCTACTCCCACCGCAGCCCCGACGGCTCGTGGTGGCCGGGCGGTGCGTCGAGTGCGGGCGCGGGCGTCCTCGCCGAGGAGTTCGGAGCCGCCGATCTCGCGTCGTTGGACGAGGCAGCCGCGAGCCGGGAGCCTGCGGGGTGCCTGCGCTATCCGTTGGTGGGGACCGGTGAACGGTTCCCGTTCCGGCGTACGGACGCGACGGGGTTCACGGTGGGGTCTCCGCGCGACGACGCCGACCGGTACGCCGCGCTGTTGCAGGGTGTGGCCTTCGTCGAGCGGCTCAGCTTGGAGCACGTGCGCGGATTGGGCGCGTCGGTGGGTACCTCGGTGCGGCTCACCGGCGGGGGCACCCGCAGTGCGTACTGGTG
>JBOHED010000029.1:0-6450 GCA_050700915.1 Actinopolymorphaceae bacterium
GGGGCGTACATGCAGGCCGGCCTCTGGCGGCACGACCACCTCCTGGGCCGCGGCCACGCCCTCGGCCTGCAACTCTGCGTCGACGGGAACGTTGCGGCGGACGAGGGCGAGCGCCACCGGGCCCATCTCGTAGTGCCGCGCGCTGCTGGTCACGAACCCGACGGTGCGGTCGTCGTGCGTCACCGGCGCCCCGTGCCCCGGCAGCCGCTCGGCCGAGCCGTCGAGATGCAGGAACACCAGCCGACGGGGAGGCCGACCCAGGTTGTGCACCCGCGCGACCGTCTCCTGGCCGCGGTAGCAGCCTTTGTCGAGATGTACGGCCGTACCCAGCCAGCCCACCTCGTTGGGGATCGTGCGATGGTCGGTCTCGAAGCCCTGCCTCGGCAGGTGAGCGGCAATCCGGAGTGCTTCGTACGCCCAGATCCCGGCCGGCTGGTCAGCGGCCTCGACGACCGTCTCGGCGGCACCCTCGTACTCCGAGCGCGGGATGAACACCTCCCGGCCACCGAGTGAGTCGGCCCCCTGGCGGGTGAGTCGGTCGGTCTCACCGTCGGGCGTCGACTCCCACCTGATCGCGAAGTCCGCCGACACGTCGCTCACCTCGACCCGCATCAGGAACCGCATCGACTCCAGGAACGCGACCACCTGCGGTGCCGTGCCGGGCTCCACGTGCATCCAGACCGCTTCGCCGTCGTCGACCATGGCCAACGCATGCTCCACGTGACCGTGCGGCGAGAGCACGAGGGCACTGGCCGACTCGCCCGGGGCGAGGTGCTCGACATCCTGCGTGGTGAGCGCGTGCAACCAGGTCAGCCGGTCCGGACCCGACACGCGGACGACGCCACGATGGGACAGGTCGACGAACCCCTGACGGTCGGCCGCGAGGCGACGCTGCTCGCGCATCGGGTCGCCATAGTGGGCCGCGACGCCGCTGTCCGGAGGATCGGCGGCGACGGCTCCCGGGTGGGCGAGGAGCGGGCTGGCATAGGCGTCCGCGTCGGTGGTAGTCACGCCTTCGAGGTTACGGGTCGCGAGCCAACCGGTGCACGTCCCTGCCGGATCATTCCTGACAGTTCGTACACGAGCCGAAGATCGCGAGATGGCGTACGTCCATGGCAAAGCCGTGGCGTTCCCGGAGGCCGTCCGACAGGGGCTCGATCTCCGACCGTGACACCTCGATCACCCCGCCGCAGGTCCGGCAGACCAGGTGGGCATGGTCAGGCGTACTGATCGCGTGGTAGGTCGGCGCCCGGTCCCCCAGGTGCGCGTGGCTGACCAGCTGAAGCTCCTCCAGCAGTTCGAGGGTGCGGTAGATCGTCGACATGTTGACGCCGCGGGCCTTCTGCCGTACGACCGTGAGGATCTTCTCCGGCGTCGCGTGCCCCAGCTCCTCGACCGCTTCGAGCACGAGCTGCCGCTGCGGGGTCAGCCGGAATCCCCTGGCCCGCAGCTCCTCGTGCAGGTCGGAGCCGCCAGGGACGCTGGCATGCGGTTGTTCACCCATCGGCTGGAATTCTAGACGAGTTCGCCGGCCTGCTGTGATCACGCGCCCGCCAAGCCACCCATGCGGGACGTACGAACGTCAGGAAACGGGCGCGGCCCGCTCGAGCCGGCCCCACAGGTGGGACTGCATGCTTTCGCCGACCGCCGCCATGTCGAACGCCCACAGCAGCGCGCCCTCGACCAGGCCGTACAGGCGCCGACCCGCGTCGTACTGCTTCGCCGTTGCGGTCCTCGCCACCAGGTCGGTCGCCAGCTCGATCTTGGCGCCGTCGATCTGGCCGTACCACACCTCGGCCACGCCGGTGGGGTGCGCGAGGACCACCTCGAGCCCGCCGTCGGGCTGGGGCCGCCAGAACCCGGTCTCCATCGCCAATGGACGGACCGCGCTGCCCTCGGCGTCGAGCAACCAGGAGCGGCTCGTGTAGTAGAGGACGGGCTTCCCGTTGTGACTGAAGACGATCTCGTGGCCGAACTCGAACGGCTCGATCGTGGGATAGTCGCCGTGTCCGCGGCCCTCCCAGCGACCGAGCAGGAAGGCGAGCGGTACGCAGTCGGGGTGCAGGTCGGGCGGGATCTCGAATGGCGTCGGCATGTCCATGATGATCAGGCTCTGGCGCCTGTATCGGTGCTCGCGCCGGTGCTCGTGCTCGCGCCGGTGCTCGTGCTGGAGGCGGGCGAATGGCCCAGGCGCCGCACCAGCCTGGACAGCACGAAGATCCCGCCGGCTCCGATGGCCAGGACGGCCAGGATGAGCAGGACGGCGAACACCGAAGGGATCACGGTTCGTGAGTTTAGTGACGCTCCGGACCCCGGTGGCGGCGACCCGCCCGTGTCAGACAGTGAACCCGCAGGCGCGCCAGGGCGTACATCCTGCGTAGTGTTCGTCTATCGCGATCATGATGCTGGGTCGTCCGTGGTCTGCGTACGATGTGGTACGGCACGCTGGCGTGGACCCTCGAGCTGGGGCCCGGCAATCGTCGGCGGATCAACGGGGATGAGCGTGGCGAGACCGTAGCCTGCCATGCGGCAACCTCGTTGGTTCACGGCACGTCAAAAGTGAGATGAGCCCACGGTCAACGTGAACGACGGTCAACATTGGCCGACTGCCAGGCAAGCGCCGGGCTGCAGCCCGCGGCACGCTACGAGGACGCAAGGACGCTATGAGCTACTACCGCGCCGATGATGAGTTGCGCTCGATCAACCTGCGCGAGGACGACGACCCGCGAGGGCCACGAGGGAGTCGCCGGAAGAAGAACCGCACCAAGACGGTTCTCCTGGTCCTGCTCTCACTCGTCCTCATGCTCAGTGGCGGAGTCGTCCTCACCGGCTACATGCTGTCGGAGAAGTTCGGCAACCAGATCGACCGGTTCTCGGCGTTCTCCCAGCTGCCGGAGAAGCTTCGACCGAAGAAGCCCACGGGTGCGGGAGCCAACGCGGTCAACATCCTGCTCGCCGGAAGCGACGCGCGTACCGACGACGACTCGGGCACGACCGGCAAGGGCAAGGGCGACGCCTGGAAGAGCGGCGGCCAGCGCAGCGACACCATCATGATCCTGCACATCACCGGCGACCGGAAAAGCGCGTACCTGATCTCGCTTCCGCGCGACTCCTGGGTGGAGATCCCCGGACGCGGTACCAACAAGATCAATGCGGCGTACTCGTTCGGTGGCCCTCCGCTCTACATCCAGACGGTGGAGAAGCTCACCGGGCTCCGCATCGACCACCTGGCAGTGATCGACTGGGCCGGCTTCAAGGCGCTGACCGACGCGCTGGGTGGCGTCGAGATGACGTTCGAGGACGACACCCGCTTCGCCAGTGGGGAGTACTACGACGCCGGTACGCACACCCTCAGCGGTGAGGACGCCCTCGACTACGTACGCGAGCGCAAGACCCTGCAGCGCGGCGACTTCGACCGGATGGCCCGGCAGCAGAACTTCCTACGTTCGCTGATGCGTCAGACCCTCTCCAACGGGACGATCAGCAACCCGCTGAAGCTGGGCCGCGCACTCGACGCGATCACGCAGAACCTCTCCGTCGACGAGGAGTTCACGACCAAGGCGATGCGCGACCTCGCTCTGGGGATGCGCAGCCTGCGGTCGAGCAACGTGACCTTCATGACCGCCCCGACGACCGGCACCGGCATGGAAGGCAGCCAGTCCGTGGTCTACCTGGACAAGGACAAAGGCACCGCGCTGTGGAAGGCCGTGCGCGCGGACAAGATCGGCCCCTGGCTGCAGAAGAACGGTCCTACCGAAGACGTCCTAGGCGACGAAGTCCGCTAGTTGAGTGGGGCCTGGCATCCACGCTGGCTGCGTTCTCCTCCTCGCCGATACGAACCTCGTATCGGCTTCGTCAAACCCGTGGTCCGCCTTGCCAGCGCGGCGCCAGGCCCCACTCAACCCCTTCGACCGCTCAATTCAACCCGTCGGGTGCCTATCCGGCAGGGCGGGGCGGTCAGTAGGCGCCGTCGCGACCGAGGACGGCGCCGACGGTCTTGGCGAGGATCACCAGGTCCGCTGACAGGGACCAGTTCTCGACGTAGTAGAGGTCGAGGCGTACGGAGTCGTCCCACGACAGGTTGGACCGACCGGACACCTGCCACAGTCCGGTGATGCCGGGGCGCACGAGCAGCCGGCGGCGTACGTCCTCTCCGTACTGCTCGACCTCCCTGGGCAGCGGCGGCCGAGGGCCCACCAGGCTCATCTCGCCGCGCAGGACGTTGAACAGCTGCGGCAACTCGTCGAGGGACAGTTTGCGGATCACCCGGCCCACCCTGGTGATCCGCGGGTCGTTGCGGATCTTGAAGAGCACGCCGTCATGCTGGTTGTCGGCGTGTAGGCCGGCGAGGCGTTGCTCGGCGTCGACCACCATCGAACGGAACTTCAGGCACGGGAACTCCTTGCCGTGCACCCCCACCCGGGTCTGCCGAAGGAACACCGGCCCGCGGTCGTCGAGCTTGATGGCGAGGGCGATCAGGACCAGGAGCGGGGCGGCAAGGATGGCCAGCAGAACGGCCGCCACCCAGTCGAAGATGTTCTTGACGATCCGCCGAGCGCCCGTGAACTCGGGCTCCTCCACGTGCAGCAGCGGCAGACCGGCGACCGGCCGCACGTGGATGCGGGGCCCGGCGACGTCGGTGAGGCTGGGTACGACGACCAGATCGACCCCGGAACCCTCCAGCGACCACGAAAGCCTGCGCAGCAACCGGGACGACCGGCCGGGGAGAGCACTCACGACCACCGTGTCGACGCCGCTGCGCTCGACGGCCTGGCGTACCTCGTCGAGGTATCCGAGAATCGGCAGGCCCTGGTCGGCCACCTCGTCGCCCGGGTCCTTCGACAGCCGCGGGAGGCAGGCGCCGACCACGGCGAAACCCATGTGCGGTTCCCGGCGGATGACCTCGAGCAGTTCGGCGACGCCGGCCGGCATCCCGACGAGGAGCACCCGGTGGACGAGCCGGTCGCGGCGATGCAGGGCGTGGAGCACCTTGCGCGCACCGAACCGGCCGAACAGGACGAGCATGGTGCCGAGGGGGAAAGCCGTGGCGAGAAAGAGCCGGGACAACTCGATCTTGCCGAGATAGCACACGATCGCGACCAGACCGGCGGCCAGCACACTGCTGGAGAGGACGAGCTTGTACTCGTCCGTACCTGACCCGAACGTACGCGGAGAATAGCCGCCACGGACGGTCAGGACAGCCACCCAGGTCGCGGTGAGGGCAAGGGCGACCACGGTGTACGGAACACCGCCGAGGTTGGCGCCACGCCACGCGCCGGCGATCTCGGTCTCGACGACCCGGAACCGCGCCAGGGCGGCCGCGAGCGTCGCGAATCCGATGAGTCCGAGATCGAGGACCACCACCGCCGCCGCGAACCAACGCATGCCGCGCGCGGCGGTGCCGTGTTGCGGGTTCTGGCCGGAGCTACCGCCAGTCGCGGCCCGGTCGCCGACCCGCGGGCCACCTTCCTTCAGGATCGCCATTCCGCTGTGCTGTCCCCCGTACGTCGTCGTGGTGCGACCTGCCATCCGGTCGCCTGGTTGCCGGCACGTGTTCCCCGGCCACCGTCGCCGGCACCGTCGCCGGCCGGATCATCGTCGATGTCGCGACACCGATCGGTCAAGGTGGTCGAGGACACGGTAGACCCTGCGATGACGTCCGGCACCGCGGCGCGCTCGCCGGTGACCGCTCGGGCACGGCCTCACCGACGTACGACAGAACCGGCGTACGGCACCACCGGCGTGCACCCGTGTTCGCCGGCGGCGCGCCGCGTATCGTCGCGAACGCATCCACCGGAGAGGGGCACCGCGCGATGGCACATCGGGCCGTGGTCACCGGAGGCGCCGGTTTCCTCGGCAGCCACCTGTGTGAACGACTGTTGGACGAGGGCTTCGAGGTCATCTGCCTCGACAACTTCCTCACCGGGCAGCCGGACAACGTGGCCGACCTGATCGAACGGGACGGGTTCCGGCTGGTCCGCTGCGACGTGAGCGACTACATCCACGTGTCCGGCCCGGTCGACGCCGTCCTGCATTTCGCGTCCCCCGCCTCCCCGGTCGACTACCTCCAGCTGCCCATCCACACGCTCAAGGTGGGGTCGATCGGTACGCACCATGCGCTGGGCATCGCCCGCGACAAGAGGGCGCGGTTCGTGCTCGCGTCGACCTCGGAGGTCTACGGTGATCCGCTCGAACATCCCCAACGCGAGGAGTACTGGGGAAACGTCAACCCGGTCGGTCCGCGCGGCGTCTACGACGAGGCCAAGCGGTTCGCCGAGGCGCTCACGGTGGCGTACCGGTCGACGCACGGGCTCGACACGGCGATCGTGCGGATCTTCAACACGTTCGGTCCACGGCTGCGTCCCAACGACGGACGCGCGATTCCGACGTTCGTCCGGCAGGCACTTCGTGGCGAGCCGCTGACGGTCGCCGGTGACGGCAGCCAGACCC
>JBOHED010000030.1:0-10820 GCA_050700915.1 Actinopolymorphaceae bacterium
AGCAGGGCGCGCCCGGCGTCGGTGAGCTCGACGCTGCGGGTGCTGCGGATGAACAACTCCGCCTCCAACTCCCGTTCCAGTGAACGGATGGACGCGGAGATCCCGGACTGCGCCACATGCAACCGCTGGGCCGCCCGGGTGAAGTGGCGTTCCTCCGCGACCGTCACGAAGTACTCGAGCTGGCGAAGCTCCATGGCGGCTCATCACCTGACCTGATGGACGAGATCGGTTTCTTCTGTTGGACAGCTTAATTGCCCGCGTGCCTCCCGCAATCTCGACTCGACGCGGTCAGGGTGATGCCAACCGAGCTCAGGACTCGTCCGGATCCCAGCCGTACCGGCATTCGTGGGCGTGCCTGCTCAACCGTTCGTCAAAAGTGAGGACCGCATCGGCGTGGACATCTTGTGCAGCAAGTAGGACGCAGCAGTCGGGGAGCTTGAGTCCCGTGTGCGCGCGCAGGGTGGCCAATCGCTCAGCCGCTCCCACTGGGATCGGAACCTCCTCGATCTCAAGCGCCCGGACGGCTGAGCGGGCGGCGCCGATCTTGCCGCCACGCAAAGGGCCAACCAGAACTTCGGCGAGCGTGATCGAACTCGCCGCCAACGGCTCCTCCGCTGTGTCGAGCAGCAACTTCTCGGCGCGGTCATGGTGGTCGTCCTGGGCATCGAGGTGGGCGACCAGGACGCTGGCATCGACAACGATCATTCCGGCCATTCCGCCCGAAGCCGGTCAAGGTAACCAGGCGGATACACACCAGACAGCGACCCGGCGGTGCGTCGGATTGCAGTGCGCCGGCGATCAGCCATCCGGCGCCGTTCCTCGCCAAGCGCCCGAAACCCTTCCTCGACAAGGTGGAGAAGCAGTCTGCTGCGTGAGCTGCTGTCTGCTGGCCACTGTTTCGCGGCCATGTCGAGTGCCTGGGCCACCTCATCGGTTTCGGTAATGGTGTGCCTGGTTCTGGTTGTCGGCATGCCGGAAGTGTAGCACTTTTCCGGAAGTGCAGCACCGCCGGCGCCAGGCTGTAGTGCCGCTTTGCATGTTCATCAGCTTTGCCGATCGACTGGATCGGTTTCATCTGTTGGACGGCTTAATCGTCATTCATGCACCCTTGACGGCGAAGCTGTGGCGGCATCATCGGTGGCTGGCTGGCCGCCCACCCTGAGCTGCGCGAGCATCTCGTGATCGCCACGAAGGTCCGGTTCTCCCGCACCGGAGTCCGCAACGAGCTCGGGCTCTCCGCGTCTCCAACTTCCTCGGCTGGCAGCTGCAGAAGGCGGTCCTCCTCACCAAGCACCTGGGCTTGGCTCCGGTCGTGACCCTGCAGCCGCAGTACAACCTGCTCCAGCGCAGCATCGAGTTCGAACTGGCGTCGGTCTGCGAGAACGAAGGCATCGGCATCCTGCCCTGGTCCCCGCTCGGCGGCGGCTGGCTCACCGGCAAGTACACCCGCGACTCCACCCCCGCTGGCGCGACCCGCCTCGGCGAGAACCCTGAGCGCGGCATGGAGGGCAACGCCAAACGCAACGCCGCCGAACGTACCTGGCAGGTGATCGACGCCGTA
Source organism: Actinopolymorphaceae bacterium (assembly GCA_050700915.1). Classification (GTDB taxonomy): domain Bacteria; phylum Actinomycetota; class Actinomycetes; order Propionibacteriales; family Actinopolymorphaceae; genus Thermasporomyces. The sequence goes on from JBOHED010000030.1 coordinate 1,562, forward strand.
CGCAAGGTCGCCGAAGGTCGCGGTGTCTCGATGGCACAGGTGGCCCTGGCCTGGCTGGCCGACCGCCCGGCCGTCACGTCGGTCATCCTCGGGGCCCGCTCGCTGGAGCAGCTCGACGACAACCTCGGCGCGGCGGGCATGCACCTGTCCGACGAGGAGACCGCGCTGCTGACCGATGCGAGCACGCCGATCGTCGACGACTACCCCTACGGCGTACCAGGAGCGGCCCAGCGCAACCGAGCGGTCTGAACCTCGCCACGCGGCGGCAGCTATAGGCGCGCGACGACGGCGGCGAGGAGCCGGCCCATCCGGCCCGCGGCGGACTGGCCGGCGGCGAGCACCTCCGTGTGGGAGAGGGGTTCGCCGCTGAGGCCGGCGGCGAGGTTGGTCACCAGGGACAGCCCGAGGACCTCCGCACCACCCGCCCGGGCCGCGATCGCCTCCAGGGCGGTCGACATGCCGACGAGATCGGCGCCGACCGTCTGCAGGTAGCGGATCTCCGCCGGGGTCTCGTAGTGCGGTCCCGGAAGCTGCGCGTAGACCCCTTCGGGCAGGGCCGGCTCGACCTCCCGGCACAGCGCGCGGAGGCGGGCGGCGTACAGGTCGGTGAGGTCGACGAAGTGCGCGCCCACGAGCGGCGACAGTCCGGTGAGGTTGAGATGGTCGCTGATCAGCACCGGCGACCCGGGCGGCCACTCAGGTCGAAGCCCGCCGCAGCCGTTGGTGAAGACGACCACCCGGCAACCGGCCGCAACCGCGGTGCGTACGCCGTGGACGGCAGCCGCGACACCGTGCCCTTCGTAGAGGTGCGTACGACCGAGGAACGCCAGCACCCGTCGCCCGCCGGCGGCGATGCTGCGTACCTGCCCGGCATGGCCCGCGACCGCAGGCGGGGCGAAGCCCGGCAGGTCGGTGAACGGGACTTCCACCGCAGTGTCGCCGAGCTGGTCGGCTGCCGAGCGCCACCCGGAGCCGAGGACGACCGCCACGTCATGCCGGGCAGCGCCGGTGCGTTCGGCGAGGAGCGTGGCCGCGGCGGCAGCCGCGGCGAAGGGATCGCTGGACACGTCGGTCACGAGAGCCGACCTTATGGCTCCCGCCCGACTTGTTGCAGGTTGGTCGGGATAGAAGGCGACGAACCTCCAACAACTCGCGAAATCCGGCCGGCTACAGCCCGACGTTGCGGCAGGGCCGGCGGCGCAACTCGGCGGCGTAGTCGTCCGGCGCACCGGCCGCCTCCGCCGCCTCCGCGAGGATGCCGAGATAACGGGCGGAGGGAAGTCCGCCCTCGAACGCGTCGAGGACGTAGCTGACCGCTGTCGCCGGACCTTCGAGGGTCTGCACCAGCACCCGGATCTTGCGGTAGAGGCCGAGGTTCGCGCCCTCCCACACCTCCAGAGTGGGTTCGTCGACCGGCGAGACGTCGTAGAGAGCGGTGAAGACCTGCTCCTTCTCGTCCTCGACGACCGTGGCGAGAGCGCCCTCCCAGCCGTGGTCCTCGCCCCCGAACGTCAGCCGCCAGCCGACCAGCCACCCGGTCCCGCGAAGCGGGGAGTGCGGGCAGCGGTCCGCCATCTCGAGCGGACTCAGGTTGGCCGCGTACGCGGCGTACAGGGTCACGATCTTCGAGAGTAACGGGCACGGGCAAACCGTGGGGGAGAACCGCGGGGTCACTCCGCCCGTCTGCCAGGACAGCGGGTCCGTGAGGGACAATGGGACATCGTGACCAGAGTGGTGATAGTCGGAGGCGGACCGGGCGGGTACGAAGCGGCGCTGGTGGCGGCGCAGCTGGGAGCGGACGTCTGCGTCGTCGACCGCGACGGGCTCGGCGGCTCGGCGGTCCTCACCGACTGCGTACCCAGCAAGACGCTGGTGGCCACGGCCGAGGTGATCACCCAGGTCCGCGAGTCCGGCCAGTTGGGCCTGCGGATCGGTCGCGCCTCGCCCGAGGTCAGCGGCGTCACCGTCGATGTGGCGAAGGTCAACGCCCGGGTCAAGGCCCTCGTCCGCGCCCAGTCCGGCGACGTCGACCGGCAGTTGCAGCGCGAGGGCATCCGGGTGCTGCGCGGCACCGGGCGGCTCGACGGACCCGACCGGGTGATCGCCAGCCTCGACGACGGCGGAACCGAACTCCTCGACGCCGACGTCATCCTCGTCTCGACCGGCGCGCATCCGCGGGTGCTGCCGGACGCCGTTCCCGATGGCCGACGGATTCTCACCTGGGAGCAGGTCTACGACCTGGACGAGCTGCCCGAACGCCTCATCGTGGTCGGATCGGGTGTGACCGGTGCGGAGTTCGCGGGTGCCTACAACGCGCTCGGCTGCGACGTCGTCCTGGTGTCGAGCCGCGACCGGGTGCTGCCCAGCGAGGACGCCGATGCCGCGACGGTGATCGAGGACGTGTTCACCCGGCGTGGCATGACGGTCCTGTCCCGGTCCAGGGCGGCGTCGGTGCAGAGAGGCCCGGTCGACGGCGGCCGCGACGGCGTCGTCGTCACCCTCACCGACGGGCGTGTGGTCGAGGGCTCCCACTGTCTGCTGGCCGTCGGCTCGGTCCCGAACACTGCGGACATGGGCCTGGAGAAGGCGGGCGTACGCCTGGACGACGCCGGCTTCGTCGACGTCGACCGGGTCTCGCGGACCACCGCACGTGGCGTCTACGCGGCTGGCGACTGCACCGGTGTGCTCATGCTCGCCTCGGTCGCCGCCATGCAGGGACGGATCGCGATGCGGCACGCGCTGGGAGACGCCGTCCAGCCGCTCGATCTGGAACAGGTGTCCGCGACCGTTTTCACCGACCCCGAGATCGCCACCATCGGATGGTCGCAGGCCGACGTCGACAGCGGCCAGGTGCAGGCGGTGAGCGTCAAGCTGCCGTTGGCACGCAACGCACGCGCCAAGATGCAGGGCATCCACGACGGTTTCGTGAAGCTGTTCTGCCGCCCGGGCACCGGGATCATCGTCGGTGGAGTCGTCGTCGCGCCGCGCGCCAGCGAGCTGATCCATCCGGTGTCGATGGCGGTGTCGGGACGGATGACCGTCGACCAGGTGGCCAACGCGTTCGCGGTCTATCCGTCGCTTTCGGGATCGGTCGCCGAGGCGGCCAGGCGACTGCATCTTCGGGACGCCGCACCAGGTAGCGGACATGAGTGACGTACGCCGCGGCCGAGTGTGCGACACCAGGGGTCGGGGAAAGCTGGAATTGGGTCCGACAAGGGTCTGACGTAACAGCTCAGCGAACGGGGGAGCTGAGATGCGCGGGACACTCACGACGGGACCAGCAGCCGACAAGAGCGGGCAGGCGAGCAGGGCAAACGGGCCGGCGCCCATCACGACAGATACCGGGCACATCGCCGGGATCCGGAGGCGCCTGGCGCCCTATGCCGTTCTGGTGGTCATCGCACTCGTCATGTTCGGGATGACCTATGCGGCAAGGGTGAGACCGGCGACAGTCATCGACAATCCGGACGTCGTACGCACGGCGTCTCCGCAACCGAGCCGGGGCATCTGAGGGCAGCTGTGGCTCCGGCCCGCCGCGTCGGTGGCTCGTCAGAAGCCGAAGTCGCCGCCACCGAAGTCGAATCCGCCGCCACCGTCGCCGCCACCGAAGTCGCCGCCACCGTCGCCGGCGTCTCCACCGCCGTCACCGCCGCCGTCACCACCATCGCCGCCGCCGTCACCACCGTCGCCGTAACCGCCGTCGCCGTAGCCGCCCCACATGCCGCCCATCATCGAGCCCATGAGGAACGCGGGAAGCAGGCCGGACGTCGCGAAGCCGCCGAAGTAGCCCTGCATCCACGGCGAATACGCCGGGCCGCCCTGCCAGTAGGGCACCCGCTCGCCGTCAGGACCGGTGACCTTGCGGATGTCGGGCTCGGCGCCGGCACGGACCCGCTCGGCGTCGGCGGCGCAGACCGGCACGGTGCGGTAGGCACCGCCCGCGGGGGCCCACTCGACGTCCTCGAACGACGGGCCGTGCTGGGGGTTGAAGAAGCACGGCGGGCGGCGCTGGGGGAGATCCTCGCCCTTGATCCGGGCGCGTACGCACGCGACGGCGTACTTGCCGTCTTCGAGGATCGACGTGATGTGCTTGATGTCGTCGGGCCGCTGGGCCGTGTCGAGCGCCTTCTTGGCGGTGTCGTACTCGTCCAGCGCGCGTTCGTAGTCCTGCCGGGTCGACTCGTCGAGGTCGTGCCCGGCGACGTCGGTGTCGAGGCGCTGGAGCTCCTCGCCGAACTTGGTGACGTCCTCGGCGGCGAACGACTTGACCTTCTCGAGATCGGCAGCCTCGAGCTCTCGGCGTTGGGTTTTCGCCCGCCGGTTGGCGACGAACGCGACAATGCCGATGATCACCACTGCGACAAGTAGAAACTCCACGAGCGGCCTCCCGGAATTGGCCATCTAGCCTGCTTTCAGCTTAGACGCTCGAACCCTCCCCTCGTGTTCCCCGCCCCCCGGGGTGATCCGCGGGGTGGTCCGTGTCGGCCGGCTACACGCCCAGGAACCAGCCAGGATCAGGGCAAGTCCGGCGAAGGTACCGATTCCGAGTGGCTCGTCCAGAAGCGCCGCGCCGTAGCCGATGGCGAACACCGGCGCGAGGTAGGCGACCAGGCTCGCGCGTTGCGGACCGACCTCGGCGATCAGCCGGTTGTACAGGACGAACGCACCGGCTGTGCAGGCGACGGCGAGGGCGAGAAGCGCGCCCCCGGCCGTCCACCCGGGTGCCCGAGCGGGCAGGTCGAGGGCCGCGGGTGGCACAAGTAGTAGGGCCGCGGTCGCCATGGTCGCCCCGGTGAGGGCGGTGGCGTGCACTCCTTGCATGAACCGGCGGACGAGGGACAGCGCGACGGCGTACGACATGGCGGCGGCGACCACCATGCCGGCGCCACCGAGGTCGACGGAGGTACCGGTGCCGATCCCGCCCAGCAGGAGCGCGACGCCGACCAGGCCGACCAGGGTGCCCACGAGCGCTGGGACGCTGGGGCGGCCGAGCGCCATCGCCGGACCGAGGACGACCAACCACAGCGGGGCCGTGGCCACGAGGGTGCCCGCCAGCCCGGAGTCGATGTGCCGCTCCCCGGCGGAGATGAGGACGAACGGCAGGGCGACCTGGAGGAACCCGACCAACGGGAGATATCGCCAGCGCCCCGAAAGCGCCGACCGCAGCCGCCAGGTCAGTGGCAGGAGCACGAGCGCCGCTCCCGCCACCCGGACGAAGGCGAGGAACGCCGGTCCGACGTCGCGCAACGCGATGCTGATGAAGAGGTACGACGACCCCCACAGGGCGGACAGGGCGAGCAACTCCGCCCAGGCACGACGTGGCATGGCCCACTCTTCCCGCCCGGCCGGACTCTTGCCCGCCCGCCGGACTCTTCCCGGCCGGCTGGGACCTGGCGGTCAGTCCTTGATCTCGCAGAGTACGGCGCCGGCGGTCACGGTCGACCCGACCTGGGCGGCGAGCCCGGCGACCTTGCCGGGCTTGTGGGCGTTGACCGGCTGTTCCATCTTCATCGCCTCGAGGACGACGACGAGGTCACCGGGCTGCACGGTCTGGCCGTCCTCGACGGCGACCTTGACCAGGGTGCCCTGCATGGGCGAGGTCAGGGCGTCACCGGACGCGGTGGCCTGGGACCTCGCGCTGTTCCCGCGTCGAGGCGGTCGCCGGTTGCCCGCGTCGGACCCCTGCGTGGCACCGAGGCCGGCCGGGAGGACCACCTCGAGCCGCTTGCCGCCCACCTCGACGGTGATGCGTTCGCGCTCGGGAGCGGCGCCGGTTCCGGGGGTTCCGTCGTACGGAGGAATGGGCGTGGCGAACTCGGTCTCGATCCAGCGGGTGTGCACCCCGAAGCCGCCACCCGCGGCCGTGAACGCGGGCGTCTCGAGGACCGCCCGGTGGAACGGGATCACCGTCGGCATGCCCTCGACCACGAACTCCGCGAGTGCCCGCCGGGCCCGCTCAAGCGCCTGCGTACGGTCGCGGCCGGTGACGATGAGCTTCGCGATCAGCGAGTCGAAGTCGCCCGGCACGGTCTCGCCCTGGTCGTAGCCGCCGTCGAGACGTACGCCCGGACCGGACGGCGCGTGCCACCGGGACAGGGTGCCCGGAGCGGGGAGGAAGTTGCGGCCGGCGTCTTCGGCGTTGATGCGGAACTCGATCGCGTGGCCGCGCAGCGCGGGATCGTCGTAGCCGAGCGGTTCACCGGCGGCGATCCGGAGCTGCTCGCGGACGAGGTCGATGCCGGTGACCTCCTCGGTGACCGGGTGCTCGACCTGTAGCCGCGTGTTGACCTCGAGGAAGCTGATGGTGCCGTCCTGTGCGACGAGAAACTCGCAGGTACCCGCTCCCACGTAACCCGCCTCGGCGAGAATCGCCTTGCTGGCTTGATAGAGCGTGCCCTGCTGGTCGTCGGTGAGGAAAGGCGCCGGCGCCTCCTCGACGAGCTTCTGGTGCCGCCGCTGCAGCGAGCAGTCGCGGGTCGACACGACCACGACGGCGCCGTGCTGGTCGGCGAGGCACTGGGTCTCGACATGACGCGGCCGGTCCAGATAGCGCTCGACGAAGCACTCACCACGCCCGAACGCCGCCACCGCCTCGCGCACCGCCGAGTCGTACAGCTCGGGGATCTCCTCGATGGTGCGGGCCACCTTGAGCCCTCGGCCGCCTCCTCCGTACGCCGCCTTGATCGCGACCGGCAGGCCGTGCGTACGCGCGAACTCCACGACCTCCTCGGGCCCGGACACCGGGTCCGCCGTGCCGGCCACCAGGGGCGCGCCCACCTGCTGGGCGATGTGGCGCGCCCGCACCTTGTCGCCGAGCGCGTCGATCGCCTCAGGTGGCGGGCCGATCCAGGTGAGGCCGGCGCGGGTGACGGCGCGGGCGAAGTCGGCGTTCTCGGCGAGGAACCCGTAGCCGGGGTGGACAGCGTCGGCGCCGGTGCGTTGGGCGATCTCGAGGATCTTGTCGACGGCAAGGTAGGTCTCGGCCGGCGTGGCGCCACCCAGTGCGTACGCCTCGTCGGCGACCCGGACGTGCAGGGCGTCCCGGTCCGGGTCGGCGTAGACCGCGACACTCGCGACGCCGGCATCACGGCACCCGCGGGCGATGCGGACGGCGATCTCGCCGCGGTTGGCGATGAGCACCTTGCTGATGGTCGACACCTGTTCTGCACCTCACCGAGCCAGCTGGTCGCACGACTCCGTTGAGTCTATGGGGCCGACCGCGCCGCTTTCCGCCGCAGCCGGAACGCACGGATGCCGGAGACGACGACCAGTACCAGGACGACGCCGGTGAGGGCGAGTACGGCGGCGACGCGGCGCGGGGACATCCGCTCCGCCGGCGCCGACGGCGCGGCCTGGTCCTCGGCGGGGCCGACGCCCTCGTCGGCCGACTCGTCGTCCGGGTTCGTCGTGACCTCCGCGACCTCCGGGGTGAACTCGGTCGCCTCGCCGTCCGGTCCGGGGACGAGCATCGCCAGGCCGTCCGGATAGGTCGGCGCACCCGACCCCGACCGACCGGTCACGCCGAGGACGACCTCGACCGGCACGAGATAGGTCTCACCGTCACCGTCCTCGCCGAGCGCGACCGCGACGTAGTAGTCGCCCGGAACGGCGAGCCGACGCTGGGCCTCGCTCCCACCGTCGCGGTTGGCGTAACGCACGTCGACCGTCGTCGCCCGTGCCATGGCGGTGCCGCTGTCGTCGAGTGCGGCTTGGTTCTGGCCCGCCACCTCGCTCAGCGGCGCCGTCGCCTTGCCGCGCGTCGGGCTGATGATCGAGACGTCGAGCAGCTGCGGACTGTCGGTGAGCCTCGCGAGCTTCCTCGACGGCTTCGGCGCGCGGGCAGCCGCCTCGAGCCGCTGGCCCCAGCCCAGCCGGACCTTGAAGAACTGCACCTCACCGGGGAACAGGGACGACTGGTACCGCCCGGCCGTCACCAGCGGAGCATCGGAGAACGACGCGCCCGCGACGACCGGGCGCGCGGGTGCCCTTGGCGCGCCGGCCCACTCCGGCCGGTCGTTCGCCGCATCTGGCAGGTCGTCGCGCGAGGTGACGGGGGGTTCCTCGATGACGGTGAGCTCGATGGGTACGCCGTCCAGGGTCGTACCGGTGCTGTTGGACTGCCGCAGGGTCAGGATGATCTCGTCGGCTGTGCTGCACTGGCTCTCGAACGCCGTGGACCGGTCGTAGCTCGACGCCGAGGCCGTGACGATCGGGTTCGTGCGTTCGTAGCTGACCGCAGTGCCGAGACCGTAGCCGCAGGCGGCCCCCTTGACCGTGGCGGTCTCGAGCGCGATCGAGGCGACGGCGTTGCCGGGCGCCGGGCGTCCGCTCGCGCCGACGTGCAGGGTCGAGCCCTTGGCCGACCGCTTCAACCGGTAGCGCTTCAGCTCGCCGCGATGGGGAGCGGTGTCGACGTACTGACCGGCGGACAGAGCCGGTGCGTCGTCGACAGCCCGCGTGCCGGTGACCGCCCGGCCGCTCACCCGGAACGGCCGGAACGCCCGGATGGACAACCGGTACAGGCTGGCCGCCAGGTTGGCCGCGTCGTCGGTCTCGTAGAACGTCCCACTGCCGGCGTCGGCGATGCACCGCAGTTGGTGCCGGGCGGTGGCGTCGACCCGGAACCCGACGACGTCGATCTTGAGGTCGATGCCGAGCCCGGCGATCCTCTTCGCGGTCGCGCACGGGTCGGGATCGCAGGTCTCCTCGCCGTCGGAGACGAGCAGGATCGTCCTGTTGCCGGTCTTGCCGAGATCCTTCGCGGCCTGCTGGAGGGAGTAGGAGATCGGGGTTTCGCCGTACGGCTCGAATGCTGCGACGGCCGTCGTCAACGCCGGCTTGTCAACGGGTCCGATCGGGACGGAGAGCTGGCTGTCGGTGCACGCGCCGGGGTCGGACTTGCCGAACACCGTGGCGCCGTAGACCCGCAGGCCCACCCGACCGCCCGAGGGGAGCTTCGGGATCAGCGCGTTGAACGCCGTGCGCGCGGCGTCGATCTTGGTCGAACCGTCGGCGTCGGGTTCGTTCATCGACCCGGACGAGTCGAACAACAGCATCAGTTTGCGAGGTCCGTCGTCGGCATCGGGTTCGGCGGATGCCGTGCGCACCGACGACATGGTGAGCAGGGCGGTGAGCATGGCGAGCAGGCTGACGGTGCTGGCGGCCGCGAGGAGTCTGGGCGGCGGGGTCGACATCGTTCTCCGAGCGTGGATGGCCAGTGATCACGAGGACGTGGGGGAGCTTGCCAGACCCTACGGTT
>JBOHED010000031.1:0-9957 GCA_050700915.1 Actinopolymorphaceae bacterium
GGACGCCTCCGTCCCCGTCGCGGTCCACCTCGACCACGCGACCGACCCGGAGCTGGTACGGGAGGCGGTGGCGCTGGGCTTCGGTTCGGTGATGTTCGACGCATCGGTTCTTTCGTACGACGACAACGTCGCCGCGACCCGCGAGGTCGCCGCACGGTGCCACGCGCGGGATGTCTACGTGGAGGCGGAGCTGGGCGAGGTCGGCGGCAAGGACGGCGTGCACGCGCCCGGGGCCCGGACCGACCCGGACGAGGCCGCTGCGTACGTCGAGGCGACCGGGATCGACGCGCTCGCGATCGCGGTCGGCACGTCCCACGCGATGGTGGAGAAGACCGCCTCGCTTGACTTCGACCTCATCACGGCCCACCGTCGCGTCGTGCCGGTTCCCCTTGTGCTGCACGGTTCGTCGGGCGTACCCGAGGCGGATCTCACCCACGCCGTCGAGGCCGGTATGACGAAGGTGAACATCGCGACGGCGCTGAACCAGGCCTTCACGGCGGCGGTGCGGGACTACCTCGCGGCGAACCCGAGCGTCGTCGACACGCGGAAGTACCTCGCCCCCGGACGGGCGGCCGTCGCCCGCGAGGTGACCCGGCTGCTCGGCGTCCTCAAAGCCACCTGAGCCGGGGCGGCGCCGCCACCGTCGCATGAAGCCAAACCGGACCATGAAGCCAAACAGGGCTATCGGACCCGGGCCTTCAGGATCACGCGGGCCTCAGGATCACGCGGGCCTCAGAGTACGAGGTCGATGTAGCGCTGGACCATCGTGGCGACCACCTCGTCGGGGTCGGCGGCCCAGATGTCGGCGTTGAAGATCTCCACCTCGATGTCGCCGGTGTAGCCCGCCTCGTCGACCGCCACCCGGAACGGCCGGTGTTCGATCACGCCGTCGCCCATCATGCCGCGGGCGAGCAGCGCGTCGGACGGGATCGGCAGGTTGAAGTCGCACACCTGGAACGACGCGATCCGCAACCGCGCCCGGCTGATCTGCGCCCAGACAGCCGGATCCCACCAGACGTGGAACGTATCAACGACCACACCCACCTGGTCGAGCGGGAACTTCTCGGCGAGGTCGAGTGCCTGTCCGAGGGTCGACAGGACGGCCCGGTCGGCGCAGTACATCGGGTGCAAGGGTTCCAGGGCCAGGCGTACGCCCTGCTCACCGGCGTACGGCGCCAACTCCGCAATGGCATCGGCCACCCGCGCGCGTGCACCCGGCAGGTCCCGCGAACCATCCGGCAACCCGCCCACGACCAGCACCACGCACGGTGCGCCGAGCGTCGCCGCCTCGTCGATCGCCCGCCGGTTGTCGTCAAGAGCACCTTGACGCTCGTCCGGGTCGGCGGCGGTGAGGAAGCCACCGCGGCACAGCGACGACACCCGCAACCCCGCGTCCCGTACCAGCTTGGCCACATGATCGAGCCCGCGGTCCTGCACCGGCTCGCGCCACAGACCGATCGCCGGGATCCCGGCGCGTACGCAGCCGTCAACCGCTTCGGCCACACTCCAACTGTTCGTGGTCTTCTGGTTGAGCGAGAGCCGGGCGAGTCGCGGGTCGGTGCTGCGTTCAGCCGGCGTCGGGGCGCTCACGTGCGGACTCCGTGCACCTTCAGGAACTCCCGCATCCGCGCGCACGCCAGGTCCGGGTCGGGCAGCAGGCCAGCCCGATCGGCGAGCCGGAACGCCTGCGCCAGATGGGGAACGCTGCGCACACTCTGCATCCCGCCGACCATCGTGAATCCGCTCTGGTGCCCGGAAAGCCAGGCCAGGAAGCAGATTCCGGTCTTGTAGTAGTACGTCGGGGCGCTGAACAGGTGTCGGGACAGCGGCACGGTGGCGCCGAACGCGTCGTCATAGGCTTGGGCATCACCGCGGTCCAGCGCCGCCAGCGCCGTGGCCGCGGCGGGCGCGATGGCGTCGAAGATCCCCAACAGGGCATCGGATCCGGACCTGATCAACGCCGGATAGTTGAAGTCGTCGCCGGTGTAGAGGCGTACGCCAGAAGGCAAGGCGGATCGCAACCGTACTTCGTGATCCTCGTCGAGCAAGGAGACCTTGACACCATCGATCCGGGCGGCATGCTCACGCACGATCGCGAGAAACGCGTCGGTGGCGGTGTCGACATCGGCCGCGCCCCAGTAACCCTCCAGTACCGGATCGAACATCGGCCCCAGCCAGTGCAGAATCGCCGGCTGGCTCGTCTGGCCGAGCAGCCGCGCATAGACCTTCGCGTAGTCGTCGACGCCGCGCGCCGCCGCCGCGAGATGCCGGCTGGCCATCAGGATCGGGCGGGCGCCCGCGTCCTCGACCACCGCAAGCTGTTCTTCGTACGCAGCGATCACGGTGTCGAGGCCGATCTCCTCACCAGCGGGCCACGGAAGCTGGTCGGTTCCTGCTCCGCAGGCGAGCGCGCCACCGTGCGCGGCGGCCTCACGCGCGCTCCGCCGGATCAGCTCGGCGGCGGTGTCCCAGGTCAGTCCCTGGCCACGCTGGGCGGTGTCCATCGCGTCGGCGACACCGAGGCCGTACGACCACAGATGCCGGCGGAACGCCAGCGTCGCGTCCCAGTCGAGCCGCGCCGGCGCACCAGGTGCGTTGTCGGCCAAGGGATCGGCGACGACGTGGGCGGCGGCATAGGCGGTCCGGGAGACGAACGGCTGATGAGGCCGCGGCCAGTCCCGCGGTGCGGAGACCTGATAGGTCTCGAGTGAGCCGTCGGCCAGCGGCAGTACGACCGACGATGCTCCGTCGACGGCCATGGTCACAGGCTCACCTCTGGCACCTCGATGCGGCGCCCCTCGTCGGACGACTGGCGGCCCAGCTCGGCAAGCTGCACGCCGCGGGCGGCCGAGAGGAAGTCGTAGCCGAACGGCGTGCCGTCGAAGCAGTGCCGGAGGAACTGTTCCCATTCGCTCTTGAACCCGTTGTCGAACTCGGCGTTGTCGGGGACGACCTGCCACTGGTCGCGGAACTGTACGGTCGCCGGCAGATCGGGATTCCACACGGCCATCGGGGTCGTGGCACGGTGCTGGATCCGGCAGTTGCGGAGCCCGGCGACCGCACTGCCTTCGGTACCGTCGACCTGGAACTCCACGAGCTCGTCGCGGTAGACCCGAACGCACCATGACGAGTTGAGCTGTGCGACGACACCGCCGTCCAGCTCGAAGATCGCGTAGGCCGCGTCGTCTGCGGTTCCGTCGTAGGGCTTGCCCTGCTCGTCCCACCGGTGCGGAATGTGTGTCACCGAGCGGGCCGTGACCGCCTTGACCGCTCCGGCGATGTCCTCGAGGACGTAGTTCCAGTGGCAGAACATGTCGAGGGTGATGCCGCCGCCCTCCTCCGCCCGGTAGTTCCAGCTCGGGCGTTGCGCGCGCTGCCAGTCGCCCTCGAAGACCCAGTAGCCGAACTCCCCGCGGATCGACAGGATCCGACCGAAGAAGCCGCTCTCGACCAGGCGGTGGAGCTTGCGCAGGCCGGGCAGAAAGACCTTGTCCATGACGACGCCGTTGCGGCACCCTGCGGCGCGGGCAGCGCGGGCGAGTTCGAGGGAGCCGCTGAGGGAGTCCGCGATCGGCTTCTCGCAGTAGATGTCCTTGCCCGCAGCGATCGCGGCCAGGACAGACTTCTCGCGCAGGCGGGTGGCCTGGGCGTCGAAGTAGATCGGCGCCGCCGAGTCGCTGAGCGCCGTGTCGAGGTCGGTGGTCCAGCGGGTGAGATCGTGCCGGTCGGCGATGTCACGCAGCTTCTGCTCCGAACGCCCGACCAGGATCGGCTCCGGGACGACCCTGGTGCCGTCGGCCATCGCCACGCCACCCTCTGCGCGAATCGCCAGGATCGACCGCACCAGGTGCTGGTTGTAGCCCATGCGGCCGGTCACGCCGTTCATGACGATGCCGATCTCGCGTACGGTCATGCGTTCCTCCGCCCTCCGGTCCCCACCCCGCGAAACACTGTGTCCACATGCCTCCGCGGGGAACGCGGATTCCGCGCCTCCCGCCTGGACGTGGCCGGTAGCACGTGCCTGCGAGAACCGCCTCTACTGCCAGGGAAAACGCTTTCCAGCGTAGCTGAATACGCCGCTTTCGAGCAAGTCCAGCCCCGGACATCAGACCTCTGCCCATTCCATGATCAGGGCGTCGACCGGTCCATGATCATGGAGGAAAGCGGCCTGACCGTCCTCACGTGGGAGGGCTACTTCAGGGCGCCGGCGGTCAGGCCTTCCTCGACCCGGCGCTGGAACACGATGTAGACCGCGAGCACCGGGATCATCGCGATCACCAGGCCGGCGAACATCTCCGCCACCGAGGTGGCACTGGACTCATAGCGGGTACGCAGTGCGAGGTCGGCAAGCCCCTGCGTCAACACGAAGTTGCTGCGCTGCTCGTCCTTCGGCGGATTCAGCACCAGCGGAAGGAGGTACTGGTTCCACTGCCCGAGGAAGTTGAAGACGCCGATGCTGATCAACCCAGGCTTGGCCATCGGCAACATGATCTGGAAGAACGTCCGGAAGTGCCCGGCGCCGTCGATGAACGCAGACTCCGCCAGTTCCTTCGGCAACGAGGCGAAGAACGCGGTGAGGAAGAAGATCGAGAACGGCAGCGAGAACGCGACGTACACGATGATCAGGCCCGGGAAACTCTGCTGGAGCCCGAGATTCTGGGTGACCTTGACGAGCGGAACGATCGCCAGGAACAACGGAAACGTCATGCCGATCAGAAAGAGATAGTAGATCAGCCTGCTGCCCGGGAACTGGTAGCGGGCAAGGACGTAGGCAGCCATCGACGACAGCAGCATCGTCAGCAGCACACCGCACGACACGACGATGATCGTGTTGATGAAGAACGTCCCGATATTCGCCGTGGCCCATGCGTCGGCGTAGGTGGAGAACTGCCAGTCACGCGGCAGCGCGAACGGGCTCGCGAAGATCTCGCGGTTGTTCTTGAAGGACGACAGCAACACCCACAGCATCGGCAGGACGACCATCAGCCCCCAGCTGATCACGAAGATCTGCGGGATCGCCTCGCCCAGGACCGCCGCGCCGGTGAATCGCTGGCGAGGTGCCGGTGGCGGGGCCGGACGTTGTTCGACGTCGCCCGCCTGGGCCGTGCTCGGCGCTGCCGGTGGCATGAAGGCCATTCGCGACTCTCTCCTCTCCTCAGCTGGGGCAGGCAGGTCAGTACTCGAGGCGTTCTCGCCTGGTCACCCGGAACGTCAACACCGCAAGGAGAAGCGAGAAGACGAGCAGCATCGTCGCCATCGCCGAGGCGTACCCGAACTGCGAGTTCAACTCGAACGCCGTCCGGTAGAGCTGCGTAGCCATGACGTCGGCGCCGAAGTCGGCGACCCGGCCGTTGCGGGCCAGGACCGACAGCAGGGCGAACATGTCGAGGGTGTTGATACAGATGAAGACGAGCGCCACCTGTACATGTCCCCACAGCAGCGGCACCGTGACCTGGGTGAAAAGGCGGAACCTCCCCGCTCCGTCGATGGCCGCCGCCTCGAAGAGCTCCCGCGGGATCTGCTGCATGCCCGCGATGAACAGCACCATGTAGAACCCGATGGACGCCCACACCGCCACGAAGGCGATCGCCCACAGGATGACGGCCGGGTTGCCCAGCGGTCCGTTGGGGATCACCTCGAGCAGGTCGACCCGTACGACCTTCAATGCCTGCTGGAGAAGGCCCGCGTCGGTGCTGTAGATGAACTGGAACATGATCGCCACAATGACGACTGGCAGCACCTGCGGGAAGAAGTAGACGACCCGGTAGAGCTTCGCGCCGAAAAGGCCCTCCCGGGTGCCACCTCCGCCGCCCCGCGTGAGCAGGGACGCGAAGATCAGGGCGGGTACCAGAGTCGCGATCGGGATGACGATGAGCAGCTTGAGGTTGTTGATGACCGCGTGCCACCAGGCGGCGTCCTGGACCAGCGCCATGTAGTTGGCGAACCCGACATAGTCGAACGTCGGCGTGAACCCGGTCCAGTTCGTGAACGAGATCTGGATGCCCTGGACGAACGGCGACAGAACGAAGACCACGTAGAGGGCAAGCGGCGGCGTGAGGAACGTGAGGATGAAGGGCACGCGACCTTTGCGCATCGTGGCGTCGCTCCGGTTCTCTGCGCGTCCAGCGCGGTCAGCGCGTGAACTTCTTGATCTTCGGGTCCTTCTTCACCGCGTCGGCCTTCTTCTGCACCCGCTCGAGGAAGCCTCTGGCGTCGAGCTTGCCGGTGAGCAGAACGCCCATGGCGGCTTCGATCTCCTCCTGGAGCGGCCGGTACCACGTGCCGTACTTCGGCGAGTCGATCCGCTCCACCTCCTGGGCGGCGGTGACGAGTTCGAGCGACGATTCGAGCGTACTGTCGAGGTCCTGCTCGTCGTGCGCACCGTCGACGATGGTGAGCGTGAAGGTCAGTTCGGCGAACTTCTGCGCGCCTTCCTTCGACAACATGATGCGGAGGAACTCGAGCCCACCGGCGGTGTTCTTCGCCTTCGACGGCACCAGGAAACTCTCACCAGGAGAGTACGGAACGGCGGCGAACGGCAGCTTGTCACCGGGGTCAAGCGACGGCGTGGGCGCGATCGTCATCTCGAAGTCGCCCGGCAGCTGGGAGCCGAGCTCGCTCTTCAGCCAAGAGCCGCAGGGAATGATCGCCGCCTTGTGCTGAGCCCAGGCGGCCTGGCTCTGGATGTGGCTGAGCCCCGCGGTGCCCGGCATGATGTAACCCTTGGACTTCAGCTCGAAGAAGGCCTCGGCGACATTCACCACCGCGTCCTGACCCCAGGCGCCGTCCTCGAGGTTGTCGATGTTCTTCATCACCTCGTTGCCGCCGTGCTTCTGGATCATCGGATTGAAGACCGACACCATGTAACCCGGGTACTGCCCCTGGTACGTCCACAGTGGCACGCCCTCGGCCTTGGTCTTCTCGCCGAGCGCCATCAGGTCGTCCCAGGTCTCCGGCGTCTCCCAGCCGTTGTCCTCGAAGAGCTTCCCGTCGTGCCAGAGCCCGTTGATGTTGAGTGCGTACGGAATTCCGTACGGCTTGTCCTCGAAGAGCAACGGGTCGAGAGCGCCGTCGATCAGGGTGTCGCGGACCTTCTTGCCTGGAATGTCGAAGGAAGGGGCGTCGAGCAGCGGGGTGATGTCGAGCAGCTGCCCCTGGTTGACCAGCGTCGTGGTGTCGAGGTCCTGGGCGCCGGAGTTGTCGAAGACGTCGGGCGGATTGCCGTTGACGAACCGCGGCTGCAGCTGCGGCGTGATGTCCTGGGTGCCGAGGTGCTTGACCTCGGACTCGGGGTAGCGCTTCTTGTACATCGCCTCGTGGTACTTGGCGTACTCGTCGCTGAAGCCACCCTTGAAGATCACCACATCGAGGGGCGCCTTGGGGTCGACCCCGAGCGGGTTGTTGGCGTCGACCTTGCCGCCCGGTTTCTTCGTCGGCCCGGTCGTGTCAGGACCGCCGCCGGTCGCACAGGCGCCGAACATCGTGCCGCCACCGGCGGCTGCGGCGAGGAATGCGGCGCGGCGAAGCAGCTCGCGACGGTCGATCCCTACGTACCTGCGGTGCGTGGTCATCCTGCCTCCTGGCTCCTCGCGGTTGCGTGGCGTCCGCGCCGGAAGCTCCACTACCGGTTCCGTCCGTGGAGTGCCGAGCACACTAGTGCCGCAGCCACCTCGCAACAAGGGTTTACGGCGGCACTTCGCAGAGTCGTAACTTTCATTCGCACCGTTTCGATCCGTAGCCGTTCGATCCGGCCGTTTTCGATCCGCGGGACCGTGGCGAACGTCGGTCATCGGCCGGCTGGACGTCCGTCGTTGCCCACGATCCGGCATGCTGGTGCCCGAACAGATCGTGTGTAGGGCGGAGAACCTGATGAGCATTCCCACCGTCGTCACCCTCGGCGACGTCGCGCGGCGTGCCGGAGTTTCGCTCGCCACGGCGTCCCGGGTCCTCAACGGCAGCACCCGCCGGGTCAACGAGGATCTGCGTACCGTCGTGCTCCAGGCGGCCGACGAGCTCGGCTACACCCCCAACGTGCACGCTCAGGCGGTGGCCCGGGGCACCAGCTCGACCGTGGGGCTGGTCGTCCACGACATCGCCGATCCGTACTTCTCCGCCATCGCGTCCGGGGTCATGCGGGTCGCCGACGAACGCGGGCTGATCGTCACTCTCGGCACCACGTCGCGCAACCCGAACCGCGAAGTGGAGTACGTCGCGATGCTGCGTGCCCAACGCGCCCGGGCGGTGATCCTGGCCGGCTCCCGGATGGCCGACAAGGAACAGACGGAGCGGCTGGCCAAGGAGGTCACCGCCTTCCGGCGTACCGGCGGGCGGATCGCCTGCGTCAGCCAGCACCGGCTGCCGGCCGACACCGTACTTCCGGAGAACCGGGCGGGCGCGAGGGAGCTGGCCGTCCGGCTCGCCGAGCTCGGGCACCGGCGGTTCGGCGTCCTGGCCGGACCGCGGGCGATCCTCACCGCCCGCGACCGGCTCGCGGGATTCCGGGCGGGGCTGGCGGAGAAGGGCATCGAGCTGGCACCCGATGCGCTGATCGAGGGCGCCTTCACCCGCGACGGCGGCTACGAGGCGGGACGCGAACTCCTGTCCCGCAACCTCGACATCACCTGCGTCTTCGCCGTCAACGACGTCATGGCCGTGGGTGCCATGGCCGCGTGCCGCGAGCAGGGCGTGGGCGTGCCGGGGGACCTGTCGATCGCGGGTTTCGACGATATCGAGACCCTTCGCGACCTGGTGCCGCAGTTGACGACCGTCCGGCTGCCGCTGGAGGAGATGGGAGTACGCGCGGGAGAGCTGGCCCTCGAGCTCGAGGCGCCGACGAAGGACCGGCTCGTGCGCGTGCGCGGCGAGGTCGTGCTGCGGGAGAGCACCCGCGACCTGCGTACGTCCTGACCTGGCTCTGGATGAGGGGACCCCTGCACCAATGGTCCCTCGCGTGAGGGCGCCCCCGCGCCAATAGGTTCGCCACAAGGCTGCCCTCATCCATGACGCCATTGGGTGAAGGGCGCCCTCACGCACGTCGCGCATCGGCTCGGTGATGTCCGATTCCATCGCCGTTGATCGTCTCCATCAGGGCGGGAAAGCGCTTGCAGCGGGTGTCCGCTACTGTGCTCGGCATGGCTGCCGTACGCCGTCCGTCCGTCGTCCTCGCGATGTCCCCTGCCCACCCACCACGGCTGTTCGACGACCGGCTCCGGCAGCGACTCCGCGAACTCGCCGAGGTCGACGTCGACCAGATCATCGACGATTTCACGACCGACGACGCCCGCGCGGCACTGCGTACCGCGGAGGTGCTCCTCACCTGCTGGGGCTGCCCGCCGCTCGACGCCGACGTCATGGCCGCGACACCCGCGCTCGAGGCGGTCATCCACTCCGCCGGGACGGTGAAGTCGCTGAT
Source organism: Actinopolymorphaceae bacterium (assembly GCA_050700915.1). Lineage (GTDB taxonomy): Bacteria > Actinomycetota > Actinomycetes > Propionibacteriales > Actinopolymorphaceae > Thermasporomyces. The sequence continues at coordinate 9,413 of JBOHED010000031.1, forward strand.
CGGCCCCGCCTGCTGGGAGCGGGGCATCGCGGTGTCGTCCGCCGTCTCCGCCAACGCCGTGCCCGTGGCGGAGTACACGCTCGCCATGATCCTGCTGGCCGGCAAGCGGGCGTTCCCGATCCAGGCGGCGTACAAGGCCGACGCGACCCGGCGGGACTGGGCGGCGGTGCATCCCGGCCTCGGCAACTACCGGACGACGGTCGGCATCGTCGGCGCGTCCCACGTCGGACGCCGGGTGCTCGAACTCCTCCGCCCCCTCGACATGCGGGTCCTGCTCGCCGATCCGACGATCGACGTCGCCACCGCCGAGCGCCTCGACGTTCGGCTGGTCGGGCTCGACGAGTTGGTCCGTACGTCCGACGTCGTGACCATCCATGCGCCGGACATTCTCCAGACGCGGAACCTGTTCGACGCGCGACGGCTGGCGATGATGCGTTCGGGCGCGACGCTCATCAACACCGCCCGCGGCCGGCTGGTCGACACCGACGCGCTCACGGCTGAGCTCGCCACCGGCCGGATCTACGCCGTGCTCGACGTCACCCACC
>JBOHED010000032.1:0-1789 GCA_050700915.1 Actinopolymorphaceae bacterium
GATCGCCTGGCTACAAGGCGATGGTCATCGACCCGAGATGGCTGTTCGCCAACGGCGCCGGCTTCCGCTACGCACCACTGTGGGCGAACTGGTTCATGGGCGTCGAGCCGAACGAGGAGCCGCCGGCGGCCATGCGCAAGCAGATGCAGATCTGGCGCGAGGAGGTCCTCGCCCTGCCCGACCAGGAGAGCCAGTACGCGGGGATGAAGAAGATCGTCGAGATCGCGAAGCAGGAGTTCTGGATCATGGGGATCTCCTTGCCACCCAGTACGTACGGGATCGTGACCGACCGGCTCCAGAACGTTCCGCAGTCGATGTGGGACCTGGGACGATTCCCGTCGCCGGCGCCGAGCAACCCGGCGCAGTACTTCCTCAGCGGCTGACGCACGGACCAGCTTCCATTCCAGGCAAGGAGGATGCGTTGCCTCATCTGTCCGCCGCCCAGCAGAGCCAGTTCGAGCGGGAGGGATACGTCGTCGTCGAGGACGTCTTCGACCCCGAGCGGGAGCTCGACCCGGTGATCGAGGAGTACGACGGTGTCCTGGACACGCTCGCCACCGAACTCCTCGAGTCCGGGGCGATCAGCTCGACCTATCCGGAGCTGGCGTTCTCTGACCGCCTCGCCAGGATCTATGCCGAGACCGGGAAGGTCTACCCGAAGTACTTCGACCTGTCTCTTCCCCAACGAGGCGTGACCCACCAGACGCCGTTCTGGACCGGGCCGGCGGTCTTCGCACTGCTTCGCAGCAAGGGCGTACTGGATCGGGTCGAGTCGCTCATCGGGCCGGAGATCTACTCCAACCCGGTCCAGCACATCAGGTTGCTGCCGCCCGAACGGCTGGTGCCGACGGACCCGTCGACCGGTCGCGCACTCCTCGCGGCGACACCGTGGCACCAGGACAACGGCGTGGTGACCGAGGAGGCGGACGACACGGAGATGATCACCGTGTGGTTGCCCCTGCTCGACACGACCGAGGAGATGGGCTGCCTCGTCGTCCAGCCAGGCAGTCACCGGAGAGGCCTCCTGACCCACTGCGGAGGCGGTCGGTTGCACGTCCCGGACCAGCTCGTCGGCGCGGCGGCGGGCACGCCTTTGCCGATGGCCTGCGGATCGGCCCTGTTCATGCACCGGCGGACACTGCACTCCTCACTTCCGAACCGGAGCAACCAGGTCCGGCGCAGCTTCGATCTCCGCTACCACCCGACCGGCCAGCCGACCGGGCGCCCTGCCTTCCCCGGCTTCGTCGCCCGCAGCAAGAGCCGGCCGGACACCGAGCTGCGCGATCCCGAGATGTGGACGGCCATGTGGCTCGAAGCCCGTCGGGCCCTCGCCGACAGCGACCAGCCCCGGTTCAACCGTTGGGACGCCAACGCCGCCGTATGCGCCTGAAGTCACCTTGCTATGAGACTGGAGACTGATCAACGGTGAAGATCACAGATGTACGCGTGACCCGGTACCGGCTGGGGAAGCTCGACAGGCCACGCCGGAACTCGATCCTGGTCAGTAGGAACAGGGGTGTGGAGTTCGTCGAAATCGACACCGACGAAGGGGTCAGCGGCGTTTCCATCGGCGCCGGTGGCGGTCGGGCGGAAGCCTTTATCTCACGGCTGCGGGAGCGACTCCTCGGCGAGAACCCGATGGACGCGGCGAGGGTCTGGCACCACATGTTCACCGGGTGGCGTAAGCCGATCGTCAAGGGCGACGCGATCATGTCGATCGGCGGTGTCGACAACGCCCTGTGGGACCTGCGGGGCAAGGTGCTCGGCATGCCGGTGTACCGGCTGCTCG
>JBOHED010000033.1:0-3503 GCA_050700915.1 Actinopolymorphaceae bacterium
CGCCGACCTCGACATCACCGACCCGTCCGCGGTCCGCGCGGCGTTCGGCACGCACCGGCCGCAGGTCGTCGTCAACTGCGCCGCCTGGGCGGCGGTCGACGACGCCGAGACCCACGAGGGTGCCGCCCTGCTGGTCAACGGCATCGGTCCGCGGGTGCTCGCTGAGACGGCCGCCTGGTCCGGTGCGCGGCTGGTCCATGTCTCCACCGACTACGTGTTCGCCGGCGACGCGACGACGCCGTACGCGGAAGACGCCAAGCCCGATCCGCGCACGGCGTACGGACGGACGAAGCTCGTCGGCGAGCAGGCGGTGCTCGACACGCTCCCCGAGAGCGGTGTCGTGGTGCGCACGGCGTGGCTCTACGGCGCGCACGGGCCGCACTTCGTCCGCACGATGGTGAAGCTCGAGGGGCAACGCGACACGCTCGACGTCGTGGCCGACCAGCGGGGTCAGCCCACCTGGACCGCCGACGTCGCCGAGCGTCTTGTGCTCCTTGGCGCCGATCCCGAGGCTTCCGGCGTGTTTCATGCCACCAGTTCGGGGGAAGCAACCTGGTGCGATCTTGCCAAGGACGTCTTCGAGCTGCTTGGAGCGGATCCGGCTCGGGTGCACCCCACCACGACCGACAAGTTCCCGCGCCCGGCCCCACGGCCGGCCTACAGCGTGCTCGGACACGCACGGTGGGCCGAACTGGGAGTCGGTCCGCTCAGGCACTGGAAGGCCGCACTGCGGTCCGCCTTCGCGACGATCGTGTGACAGGCCCACACAGGCGGGCGAGTCGAGGCGAAATGCCGGCTCTGCCCTTCTAGTGTGTGGATCGTCGAGTTTGGCGAGGAGTGAGTGAGTGCGCCGCCACGAGTTTCTGCGCAACCTGCACAAGATTTACCAGCCGCGTACGTACGTCGAGATCGGTATCAACGACGGCCGGAGTCTCACGCTGTCGCGGGTCCCCACGGTCGCGGTCGACCCCGCGTTCAAGGTGGTGAAGGAGCTCCGGTGTGACCTGCACATGGTGCAGGCGACGAGCGACGACTTCTTCGCCCGTGAGTCGCCGCTGGAACACCTGGGCGGAGCGCCGGCGGATCTGGCGTTCATCGACGGCATGCACCTGTTCGAGTACGTCCTCCGCGACTTCATCAACACCGAGAAGTACGCCGACTGGTCCAGCGTCGTCGTCTTCGACGACCAGCTGCCGCGCAACGTCGACGAGGCGGCCCGCGACCGGCACACGGGCGCGTGGACCGGCGACGTCTACAAGATCATCCCGGTCTTGCAGCGGTACCGCCCCGACCTTCGCCTCGCGGTGATGGACACCCGGCCGACCGGCGTGATGGTCGTGCTCGGCCTTGACCCCACGAGCACGGTTCTCGCGGACAGGTACGACGAGATCATGGACACGTTCCTGCTCAAGGACCCCCAGCAGATCCCGCCGGGGGTCATCGAGCGGAGCTGCGCGATGACACCAGAGGCGTTGCTGGCCGCACCGTTCTGGTCCTCGTTGGTGGCCGCGCGCGACGCCGGTGACCCGTCGTACGGCCGGGAGCAGTTGGTCGCGGCGATCGACCACGATCTCGCCGAACTGCCGTGTCCCCGGCTCGCCGACTGGTTGCCGGACCCGGCCGCCGGACGCGACGACGAGATCGACCAGTCCGCGTCGGTCGGAGAGCACCGGATGGTCGCCGCCATTCGTCGGAAGACCGCCTCGAAGACCGTGGACGCGAGGATCGGCGCCGGCCCGGCGAGGCATGCGGCCACGACCACGAAGCGGACCCGAGCCAGGAAGCGTTCCAGGCGCTCGGTCCCGCCCTATAACGGCCTGCTTCGCAGGGTCGCGAAGCGCGCACCCTTCCTACGCCGACTGCCCGGTGCTCCCCAGCTGGTGAAGAAGCTCCGCTAGCACGGGAGCGATTGGGACCCGCATCCTGCTGCCGCGCGGACGCGTGTCTCAGCGGGAGCGGAGGTACCGAGCGAGGCGGCGGCGAACTCCGCGGGCCAGGCGTCGACCCTTCCGCTCGAGCCGTGCCCAGGCGGGCCGCGCCACTTCCGCACCCGCGTCGAAGTCTTTGCCCGGTCCGGAGCGGGTGAGGACGTCGACCACCGGACTGCGGGACCATTTCGGCATGGTGAGGGTGGCGGGGAGCGCGGTGAACCCGTCGATGTCGGAGGCAGCCTTCGTCTTCTTCTTCTTGCCCCCGTCCGGCGACACCCCGCCCGATGACGCCGAGGCGGGCGGGCGGCGGAAGAGCCGCACCGCAACGGAGTAGCGGCCCGGGTCCAGCCGTTCGGTGAGGCGCACACAGAGGTCGGAGTGCGCGGTGCCGTCGGAGACCGCGGGTGCGAGTTCGGCGTCCAGCTCCACGGCCTTGCCCGAACCCTCGGGGGTCAGCCGGACCGTCGCGTCGGAGCGCGCCTCCGGCACGACGGTACGCAGGGGAATGGTGAGCGTGGCGTCCGGAGGCGTACCGGCGACCTTCGGCTTCGTCGCCGCGAGGAGTTCCGGGCCCGGTGTGATGTTCTGCTCGCCCACGTCGAGGGAGAGATTGGCCCGGTTGGTCCAGTGGGGGGTCACGACCCGCGGCGGATCGCCGAGAATCGCGGGTACGCAGTGTTCGCTCGCCGCTGTTGCCCTGACCGCGCCGAGTCGGGCGTCCCTCGTCCAGCCCCAGCCGGAGAGCCGGACGGAGACGTCCCAGATGCCGCTCGGCAGCGCGCCGGAGGCCGCGACCGTCGCCACGTCGATCTCGGCGTCGCCCTGCAGGATCAGCCGGAACTGCTCGTCCACCTCTCCGGTCCGCCCGGACCGGGCACCGGTCTTGTCGCCGGTCCTGTCGGCCGTCTTGCGGATGGAGGAGTAGGTCATCGGGGCGAAGAACTCCGCCGAGGTGCCGCGCGCGCGGAGGATGACGTCGAGCCTCGCCATGGGCAACCGCGCGGTGGCGTCGAGGTCGTCCTCGGGTACGCCTTCGAGCGCGTCGGGCGGTAGCGGCGGCAGCAGGAGGTCGCGCCCGTCACGGTGGGTGAACGTCATCGGTACGCGGTTGGCCCGGAGCTCCGCGGTCACGGCGAGCCGCAGCGTGCCGGCGTGCCAGCCCAGGTCGTCGAGCCGGGGATGCGCCCGAATCTGCTCCTCCCATTCGGCGAACTGGAGCAGGGCGTCGAGACGGCCGGCCTGGGCGAGGCTGCCGATGATGCGCTGCGCCGGGGGCATGCCGCTGGCCACCCCTGGTCCGAATCGTTCGTTGCAGACCAGCCGGACCTGCTCGAGCAGCGCGCGGCGGTCGTTGTCGGGCGCACGCAGGAGGCGGCCGCCGCGGAGTCGCTCGAGCATCTCCTGGCGGAACCACCGGCGGTAGAGCTTGTCGCGCAGTGGGCCCGGCTCGGTGTTGGCCTCCACGATGTCGAGCGCCTCGCGAAGGTTGGCGAAGTACCCCTTGTGCTCCAGGCGTTGGAAACCGGCGTTCGAGGCGTCGTCGCGGCGCACGTGGTAGTAGCAGACGTAGTC
>JBOHED010000034.1:0-3252 GCA_050700915.1 Actinopolymorphaceae bacterium
CATCTTGGCGAGTACGGCGGGGTGCCGGTAGGTGTTGCCGCTGACCATGCAGCCGATGCGTACCCGGCTGGTGCCCTCGGCCATCGCGGCCAGCAGGGTCCAGCCCTCGAACACGTCACCCGACGGGTCGTCGCTGCCGATGGAGGCGAAGTGGTCGAAGTTCCAGACGCTGTCGAAGCCGGCCTCGTCGGCCAGCTGCCACACACCGCGCAGCTCGTCGATCGTGGTGTGCTGAGGGGCGAGCTTGACGCCGATCCTCAGCGGGGTCTGGGGAGTGAGGGAACTCGTCATGGAGCTAGTCATACCGCGCTGATACCGCCCTGCGCGACGCCCGCACATCAGCCGTGGACAACCAGCCGTGGACATGTAGCCGTGGCACAGGCAGCCGGCGATTACCTGCGAGACTCAGGTGCCGGCGATCCGCTCGGTGATCGAAACCTCGAGCCCGTCGGTCATGCGGACGTATTCCGCGTCGAGGTCCACGTCGTAAAGGCGGGCGAGGACGAGCACCGACCAGAGGCAGTCGGCCAGCTCGTGTCCGAGCGCCGGTCGTCCACCGGCCATCTTGCGCGCACCTTCGGCTGCCATCGCGTGCTTGGCGAGATCCCCGACATCGCCCATGAACCCGAGGACGAACTCCTCCCGGTTCCAGGTGCGGCCGCGCTCCTTGTGGTTGAGCTCGTCGTAGAGCGCGTGGATGTGCATCGCCCGCGCCGTCAACTCGTCGATCGTCATCCGGCCACCGTAGGCGTACGACCGCGCCCAGCACGACCTGTCAGCGGAGCGGCCGAGACCGCCGCGAGGGTCAGCCAGGCTCAGCCGAGTGCCTGAGCCAGATCGTCGAGCAGGTCGTCGATCGTCTCGATACCCACCGACAGGCGTACCAGGTCGGCCGGCACCTCCAGGGGCGATCCCGCCGCGCTGGCATGGGTCATCACGCCCGGGTGCTCGATCAGCGACTCGATGCCGCCGAGCGACTCGGCCAACGTGAAGAGCCTCGTCCGCTCGCAGACCTCGACCGCAGCCTCAGCACCACCCGCCAGCCGGAACGACACGATTCCGCCGAACCGGCGCATCTGCTTCGCCGCTACCTCGTGGCCCGGGTGCTCTGGCAGGCCGGGATAGAGCACCTGTGCGACCTTGGCGTGTCCGGCGAGGTACGCGGCGATGCGTTCAGCGTTGTCGCTGTGGCGTTCCATGCGTACGGCCAAGGTCTTCAGACCCCGCAGCACCAGCCAGGCGTCGAACGGACCGGGAACCGCACCCACCGCGTTCTGGTGGTACGCGAGGCGCTCGCCGATCTCGGCGTCGGCGGTGACGAGCGCACCGCCCACGACGTCGGAGTGTCCACCGGCGTACTTCGTCGTGGAGTGGACGACGACGTCGGCGCCGAGCGCCAGCGGCTGCTGGAGGTAGGGCGAGGCGAACGTGTTGTCGACGACGAGCAGCGCGCCGGCCTCATGGGCGGCCTCGGCGAGCCGGGCGATGTCGGCGATGCCGAGCAGCGGGTTGGTCGGCGTCTCGACCCACAGCAGCGCGGTCGGCCGGGCCTGGAACGCGGCACGTACGGCGTCGACGTCGGACACGTGGACGGGCGTGTGCGCGAGCCCCCACGGCTCGGCAACCTTGGCGAAGAGCCGGTAGGTGCCGCCGTAGGCGTCGTCGGGGATGACCACGTGGTCGCCGGGCTTGCAGAGGGTACGAAGGAGCGCGTCCTCGGCTGCCATGCCACTGGCGAAGGCGAGGCCACGGGCGCCGTGCTCCAGCGCCGCAAGGCACTCCTCCAGGGCGGCGCGGGTGGGGTTCTGCGTACGCGAGTACTCATAGCCCTGCCGCGGCCTGCCGACACCGTCCTGGCGGTAGGTGCTGGTGGCGAAGATCGGGGTGATCACCGCTCCGGTCGCGGGGTCGGCCGGCTGGCCGGCATGGATCGCGAGCGTCTCGAAGCCGTGGTGCTGCTCGTTCATGGCCCGAGGCTACCCAGCCTGGCGTCCGGGAGCGGCCACGCCCCGGGAATGATCACCCGCCTCCCGGGCCGGGTCCGGTGAAATCGTGAACCGGGGCAGGAAGATGTGCACGAGAGGGCCGATGCCCAACGCGTAGAGCACCGTCCCCACACCAACGGTGCCGCCGAGCAGCCAACCAACGGCGAGCACGGTGACCTCGATGGTCGTGCGTACGAGCCGGACGGATCGGCCGGTACGCCGGACCAGGCCGGTCATCAACCCGTCGCGTGGACCGGGGCCGAGCCGCGCGCCGATGTAGGCGGCACACGCCACCGCGTTGAGCACGATGCCGGCGACCAGGAAGACGATCCGCAGGAGGATCGAGTCCGGCGCCGGAAGGACCCGCAGCACGACGTCGACGACCAGTCCGATCATGACCGAGTTGCAGACCGTGCCGATGCCGGGCCACTGACGGAGCGGGATCCAGGCCAGCAGGACCACGCCGCTGACGATGATCACGATCGTCCCGAACGACAGCCGCGTGTGCTCCATGAGGCCCTGGTGGAAGACGTCCCAGGGATCCAGGCCGAGCGTCGAACGGATCATCAGCGCCATCGACGCGCCGTAGAGGGTCAGGCCGAGGAAGAGCTGGACGAACCGGCGGACCAGCCGCCCCTCACGGAGCGCGGCGAGCGGTGACGACGCGAAGGCGACATGGTGGGTGGAGTCGTGCGCAGCATGACGGGACTCAGCGGACTTGCCGGACTGTTGGGACTCAACGGACTCAGCGGACACGCCTGTGATCCTCACCCGAAACTGGCCTGGTATTCCAGATCCAGTTGTGTGAGAGTGGCATGCATGTTGGATCGTTCGGCGACAGCGAACCAGCTTGTCGAGCTGCTCGGCTCCTGGCACCACGGCGGCCCCACCTATCGGGCGCTTGCCGACCGGATCCGTCTCCTGGTCCTCGACGGCCGACTTCCGCCGAGCACGCGACTGCCCAGTGAGCGGGAGTTCGCCCGCGCGCTCGGTGCCAGCCGTACGACCGTCGCCGCCGCGTACGCCGTCCTGCGGGACGCGGGGTTCCTCGTCAGCCGGCGGGGCGCGGCCAGCCGGATCCAGGTGCCGCCCGGCGCCGGTGCACCTGGCGCCAACGGCACGCGTCACGGGGGCGGCGGCCCCGGGGCCGGCGGCGGCGCCGACGGCCAGGGCAGTGGCGGGACCGGCGGTGACGGGCTGGCCCTCGAGGTAGCGGCGCAGATCGGCGCGGAGATCCTCCGCGGTGTCGTAGCGACCGGAGGGGTCC
>JBOHED010000035.1:0-4762 GCA_050700915.1 Actinopolymorphaceae bacterium
TAGAGCTCACCGAACCGGCCCGCCTCGGCCGCGCGCAGGATCGTCTCGAACGTCTCGGGCGTACGACCGGTCACCCGCGACAGCGCCCGGAACATCCCGTCGGCCCGCCGCTGTTCGGCCGCGAGAACGCCCTGAGCGGTGTACGACGACCAGTCCAACAGCTGCCGGTCCCCGAAGTCGAGGACCGACTCCTCCAGCTCCACCATCAGGCGTTCGATCCCGGCCAGCATCCGCCAGGCCGGGCGGAGATCGGAGTGCGTACCGATCTCCGGCGCCCCCTGCAGGGCGGCGATCCGGTCCGGCGTCGACGGGTGACTGTCCCAGCGCGACGCCCGCTCCTCGAGCTCCTCACCGCGCAGCCGCGACAGCTCGTCGTGTCGGGCCTGCAGGAGCCTCGGAAAGCCGGCGAAGACACCCCGAGGAGCGATGCCGTAGTCGAGCGCCCACGTCACGTAGTTCTTCAGGTAGAAGTTCCACGCCGCGAGCAGGACCGGCAGCTCCCGCAGCGCGGTCTGGATGGCGTGCCGACCGGCGACCGCGGCCGCCGCCTGGTCGGCCTCGAGCTCCTGCTGCCGGCTGACGGAGTTCTCCACCAGGAAGTACAGCCGTGCGTACAGCTCGAAGACCTTGCGGACGATCGTGCGGGTGATGCCGCCGTCGCGCAGCTGCTCGATCGTCCGGCGGATGGTGATCCGGCCGCGGTAGTTGATCTCGCCCAGCCTGGTGTGCGCGTGGGAGTAGTGGCCCAGCTCGTGGCCGAGGATCGCCCGCATCTGGTCGGCGTTCATCGTGAGCAGCAGCGGCAGCCCGATCAGCATGTAGCGCCGGCCGCTGCGCAGACCGAGCAGCGAGGCGTCCTCGGTGACGGCCGCGTTGACCTCGGGGACCAGCCAGATCTCGTCCGGCGGACCGGTGACGACCCGCTGGGACAGGTCACGGACCATCGCCCACAGGTGCGGCTGGTCGGCTTCGAGCAGCGGTACGCCGTGAGGCGTGAACGGCGGCCGCTTCAACGCCTTGACCAGGCCGACCACGATCGCCGCCGCCGCCGCGAGCAGCGCCAGGACGATCTGCGTACCGCCGTTCGCATGCGTCGCGATGTAGTAGGTGGCGAACGCGAACCCTCCGATCACCGCGAACGCCAGGACGTAGAACCCCGCCAGCATCGAGACCGCGACCGCGGCGCGCCACCCGGTAGTCATCTCCTCATTCCTCCCTCCCGGCGGCGAGAGTAGCGGGTCACTCACGTGGTACGCCCGAGTGTGTCCGTAGTGGGGGCCGGCTGGCTACCCGTGGGTCAGTTCCGGCAGTCGGGATCGGGCCTGCATTCCGCACCCGAGCAGTCCGTACGAGCGCCGGTCCGGATCTAGAGCCGGAGCCGGCGGGAGGTCGACAGCGCACCGGACAGCGTGGTCACGAAGGCGTCCAGCGAGTCGGGCAGGTCGATCCGGTGCCACGTGTCCGGTGGGTCGTACCACTCCAGTCCGGCGTCGGGGTCACCCGACCGACCCGACGCCGCGAACATCTGCGCCCAGCGATCGAGCAGACCGAACACCAGGGCGTACGGAAGGATCCGCGCGACCAGTTCCGCTCGTGACGCCTCCGGGAGCTCCGACCCGTCGGCCTCCTCGAGGTACGCCCGCAGATCGTGCAGCTGGCCGAGAAGGGCGCTGCCGCGGGCGGTCCTGGCCGGTGCGACGACACCGCCCCACGCGAGGATCCCGCCGGCCAGCACGACCGCCAGGCCCACCAGGCCCAGGCCGGCGGGCGCCAGCGCCACGGTGGCCACCACACCGATCAGAGCCAGCGCACCGCCGGCGGTCGTCCACGGCGACCGCACCGCGTCGGGACGCTGGCGGAACCACCCCTGGGTGTGCACGTCGGCGTACAACTGGTCCTGCATCCGGCGCAGACCATCGGCGAACCGTCCCGCCAACGCCGAGACGGCCACGCTGCCCGTGGCACCGGCGCTGCCCGCTGCTGCGGTGCCCGCTGCGGCGGTGCTGGCCGTGGCGGCCGCTCCGGCGGTGGGTTGAGCGACGTCGGGACCGCCGAGGAGCAGGTCGAGGAGAACCCGTTCGTACGACACGAGAACGCCGTCGTCGGGCCGGCGCTCAGGCGTACGGCGGATCACCCAGTCCGGCCGCCGATGCGGCGACGGCCGTTCCAACTCCTCGATGACCACGACACCGCGGACCGCGAGATCCAGGACCGTTGCCACGATGTCGACCACGTCGGCACTCTCGTCGACGACGGTGCCCAGCTGTCCGGGTCGGACCCCGTCCGGGGGCTGGAAGCGCACGTCGCCCGACGGTTCCTCGCGGATCGGGTGGTACGCCGCACGACGCGGGGCGAGGGTGTCCCTGCCGCTGGTCCACCACAGGGCCAGCACCGCAGCCCCCGCGACCGCGAGGACGACGAGCAGGAGACCGACCGTCACCGGGGTCACGGAGAACGCGCGGGCGAGGTGTCCACCCTGGTCGAGCGTCTGGTCGGGACCGATCCCCGCAGCGGACGCCCAGAAGAGGATCCCGCGGCTCATGCCATTCCCCTTTCGCGTGACCGCTGCGGTGCCTCACTCCGGCACACCTCGTACCTCGGCGTAACTCCGTGGGGGCTCCTCGCGCTCACGCGCACAGGGTAGTGTCCGCGCCCGGCGCCACCGGAGCGGACAGCCCACCCTGCTGGGAGTCGATCAGCCCTGGCCGCGTCGCGGCAACACGAGAGCGGTGGCGAACGCCGCGAGGCCCTCGCCACGACCGGTGAATCCGAGCCCGTCGGTCGTTGTCGCCGACACCGCCACCGGGGCCCCGCACGCGGCACCGAGGACGCGCCCGGCCTCGTCCCGGCGCGACCCGATCCGGGGTCGTACGCCGATCACCTGGACGGCGATGTTCCCCACCCGCCACCCCTCAGCCCGCACCCGGGCGGCCATCTCGGCGAGCAGCTCCGCGCCGCCGACGCCGGCCCAGGCGGGATCGGAGGTTCCGATCTGGGTACCCAGGTCGCCCAGCCCGGCCGCGGACAGCAACGCATCGCAGCACGCGTGCGCCGCCACGTCACCGTCGGAGTGGCCGGCCAGGCCCACCGTCTCCTCCGGCCACGACAACCCCGCCACCCACATAGGACGGTCCGGAGCGAACGCATGGACGTCGACACCGATCCCGACTCGCGGCTCCACGTCACTCACGGCTGGTCCTTCCCGCGCCGTCGTGTTGGATGAGGGGACCCCTGCGCCAACGGGCGTTCGCATGAGGGGACCCCTGCGCCAATAGGTTCGCTGCAGGGCGCCCCTCATCCAACCGGCTCGCGTCAGGGGCGCCGTCATCCAACTGGGCTCGCGTCGCGTCAGGGGCGCCCTCGTCCAATGGGCGCATCGGCTCAGCGGACACCATCGGCCCGTCGCCGCGCCAACAGCGTCTCCGCCACCACCAGGTCGAGCGGCCGGGTCACCTTGAACGCCTCCTCCGCACCGGCAATCGTCGTCACACACATGCCGAGGCGTTCGACCAGCCCCGCGTCGTCGGTGATCGTCGCGAGTTCGGCGTCGGACGCTTCCGCCGCCCAGGCGTGTGCCTTCGCCAGCGCCGCCCGGCGGAAGCCCTGCGGTGTCTGGACCGCCCGCAACTGGGTGCGGTCGAGGGTGCATACGACCGTGTCGTTCGCGATCTCCTTGATCGTGTCCGCGAGAGGGACGACCGGTACGCAGGCATCGGCGTGCTGCCGGACCGTCGACGCGACCGCCTCGGCGAGTTCCGGTGGCGCCAGAGGGCGGGCGGCGTCGTGGACGAGAACGATGTCGACGTCTGCCGGCAAGGCGCCGAGCGCGAGACCGACCGAGGCGTGACGATGTGTGCCGCCTGGTACCACCTCCACGTCGGCGCCCCACTCGAAATCGGCGAGCAGGCGTTCGACAGCGGCGACGTCGGGACCGGGTGCAGCCACGACGACGAGCGACACACCGCGCGCCCGCGCCAACGCACGGACTGCGTGCACGAGCAACGGCGCACCGCCCAACGGGCGAAGAGCCTTGGGAAGGCCAGGGCCAAGGCGTTCACCACGCCCGGCGGCAGGAACGATCGCGGCGGTTCTCATTGCATCACTGACGAGGAGATCTCAAGGGACGTCAACCGACGAGGAAAGGAAGGAAGGGGAGGGAGGCTGGTAGGGCAGCTCATCGGCCCCGACCTCGCGAGGCCGGGGCCGACAATCACACGAACCTAGGAGGCGAGTACCTCGTCGAGAAGCGTCTCGGCCTTGTCCTCGTTGGTGTTCTCGGCGAGCGCGAGCTCGGAGACGAGGATCTGACGAGCCTTGGCGAGCATCCGCTTCTCACCAGCGGACAGGCCACGGTCACGCTCCCGGCGCCAAAGGTCGCGGACGACCTCCGCCACCTTGATCACGTCGCCAGAGGCGAGTTTCTCCAGGTTGGCTTTGTAGCGTCGCGACCAGTTGGTCGGCTCCTCCGTGTGCGGCGCGCGCAGGACCTCGAAAACCTTCTCGAGTCCCTCCTGGCCGACCACGTCGCGAACACCCACCAGGTCTACGTTGTCTGCAGGGACACGGACGACGAGATCACTTTGGGCAACAATGCGCAGGACTAGATAGGATTTGTCCTCACCCTTGACCTTGCGGATCTCGATGTCATCGATGACGGCCGCCCCATGATGGGGGTACACCACTGTCTCGCCGACCTTGAAAGTCATATGTCAGGTACCCCTTCCTTGATGACAAGGGTAACACGGGGCGATCGGGACGCCCT
>JBOHED010000036.1:0-7263 GCA_050700915.1 Actinopolymorphaceae bacterium
GGAACCGTCGGGATCATGGTCGTCCGGTGCGCTGTGGCGGACGTCGACGACGACGCGGGAGTGTTCGGGGCTGTAGCCGACGGCGTTCTCGACGAGGTTGCCGACCGCGATCACGAGTTGTTGCATGCTGCCGGAGACGACGAGGTCCTCGACACCGGCGTGGACCAACTCGATGTGCTTGGCCTGGGCGTCCACGCGGCAGCGGTCGAGGGCGGCCTCGACCACCGCGTCGAGCGAGACGGCCGCCGCCTCCTCCACCGGGTCGTCGGCCTGGACGCGGGACAGCTCGATGATCTGCTGGACCAGCCGGGTCAGCCGGTCGCTCTCGATCTGCATCCGGCCGGCGAACCGTTGGACGGCTTCGGGATCGTCGGCCGCGTCCTGGACGGCCTCGGCGAGCAGGACGAGTGCGCCGATCGGGGTCTTGAGCTCATGACTCACGTTGGCCACGAAGTCGCGGCGGATGGAGTCGATCCGACGTTCCTTGGTGCGGTCCTCGACCAGGATCAGGACCAGCTCGCTGCCGACGGGGGCCACCCGAGCCAGGACGGACAGGACATTGTGGCCGAACCTGCCGCGCGGGATCTCCAGGTCACACTGCCGGATTTCGCCGTCTCTGCGGACCTTGCGGACGAGATCGAGGAGCTCGCCGGTGACGATGCGCGTCCCGCGTACGAGCCCGAACGCGCGCGCCGGTGCGCTCGCATGGCGTACGTCGTCCTCCGGGCCCACCACGACCGCGGCCGACCGCAGGACGGCAAGGACCTTGGCCACGTCGGGCGGGATGGAAGGGGCCGGGCGTTCAGGGCTGCTGGCCTGGGCGCGTTCGGAGATTCGGAACGCGAACGCGGCCACACCACCGATGGCGAGGCCGACCAGGCCGCCGAGCAGGGCGGCAAGTGTCGCGTCCACAGCTCCCGATGGTAGGCCGCCGGGGGCGAAGGTACCGTCCCCGGCGGGGTGGCGTACCGGTCTGACAGCCAGTGTTCACCACGTGTTCAGCATGGGCGTTCGCTCCGCGACGCTCGATCACTTACGGTGTTCGGCATGCGAGAGGCATTCCACGAGCAACTCCAGCACCTGAACGATCGGCTCGTCCAGATGGCGGGACTGGTGGAGACGGCTGTCCACGAGGGCACCGCGGCGCTCCTCGAGGCCGACGCCCGGAAGGCTGAGAAGGTGATCGCCGCCGACGCCGAGATCGACCGGCTCCAGGCGCTCGTGGAGGAGCAGACGTTCGAGCAGCTGGCCCTCCAACAGCCGGTGGCGAGCGACCTCCGTGCCCTTGTCGCGGCGTTGCGGATGGTCGCCGATCTCGAGCGCATGGGCGACCTGGCCGAGCACGTCGCCAAGATCGCCCGGCTTCGCTATCCGGAGTGCGCGATCCCGGACGAGCTCAAGGCCACGATCGCCAGGATGGGCGCGGTCGCCGAGCGCATGGTGGGGAAGGTGGCTTCGACGGTGCACTCCTCCGACGTGGCCCGTGCGGTCGACCTCGTGGGCGAGGACGACGAGATGGACCAGCTGCGGCGGGAGTTGTTCACGAAGATGCTCGACCCTTCGTGGCCGCACGGGGTCCCCGCTGCCGTCGACATCGCGCTCCTCGGGCGCTACTACGAACGGATCGCCGACCACTCGGTCTCGATGGCCCGTCGGGTGATCTATCTGGTGACCGGCGACGTGCCGTCCCGGACGCCCTGAAGGGGAGCGGCACCACGCGCTTTCTGGATGAGGGCGCCCCTCATGCAGCGCCCGTTTGGATGAGGGCGCCCCTCATCCAGTGGGCGCGGCTCTCCCACCACCGCACCTGGAACCCACCGCACCTGGAACCACCGCGCGGCTACGACACTGCGGCCAGGCGGGCGGACTGGAACTCCGCCGCCTCCTGGTCGGCCACCACCTGCCCGTCGTGCACCGTGACCACCCGGTCCACCCACCGCAGCGTCTGCGGCCGGTGCGCGATGACGATCGTCGTACGACCGGCCGCCGCGCTCCGCATCGCCTGTTCCACCCGTCGTTCGGACTTGAGGTCCAGGTGGGACGTCGCCTCGTCGAGCACCAGCACCCGCGGATCCAGCACCAACGCACGGGCCAGACAGAGCAGCTGCCGCTGCCCGGCCGACAGGGACTTGCCCCGCTCCTGCACCTCGTGCAGGTAGCCACCGTCGAGCTGACTGATGAACGCGTGCGCGCCGACCGCCCGTGCGGCCGCCTCCACGAGTTCGTCCGAGGCACCCGGAGTGCCGTAGGCGATGTTGTCGCGGATGGTCCGCGAGAACAGGAACGGTTCCTGCGGTACGTACCCGATCGACTGCCGGTACGCCGACGGGTCGAACCGGGTCACCGGCGTACCGTCGACCTCGACCTGTCCGTCGGTCGCGTCGTAGAAACGGGTGATCACCTTGGCGATCGTGGACTTGCCGGCGCCGGTCTGGCCGACGAAGGCGACCCGTTCGCCCGCGACGATCCGCAGGTCGGCACCGCGCAAGGCGGGCTTGCGGGTCCCGTTGTACTGCAGGGTGACGCCGCGCAGCTCGATGTCCCCGGTGAGCTCTCCCACCTCCGCCGGCTCCTCCGGCGTCGGCACGCTGACCTCTGCCGCAAGCAGGGCGGAGATCCTGGTGACGCCGGTCTTCGCCCGCTGGTAGACGTCGAAGACCGTCGCCATCTGCTGGATCGGCGCGAACGCCAACGCGAGATAGAGCAGGAACGGCAGCAGTTCCGCCACCTCCAGCTGACCGGCCGAGATGAGCCGCCAACCGACGAGGAGGGTCGCCGACACGGTCAGACCGGCCAGCACCTCGATGAACGCGACGTAGATCGCGGTCGCCCGGTTGCTCGTCGTACGCGCGTCGTACTGCTGCTTGGCAAGACCCCGGAAATGCGCGAGGTTCGCCGCCTCCCGGCGGAACGCCTGCGTCACCGGCAGCACCGCGAGCGTCTCGTGCAGATAGGTGTTGAGCGCGGAGTTGAGTTCCCGTGCCCGTTCGTACGCCGGACCGACGATCCGCCGGTACTTGATCGTCGCCACCGTCGCCGGCGGGATCACCGCCAACACGACCAACGCCAGCGTCGGATTGAGCACCAGCAACACCACGGTCATTCCGGTGAACGTCACGATCGCGACGAGTGCGTTGGTGAGCCCCGCCTGGATGAGTTCAGCGACCGCGTTGACGTCGGAGGTGAGCCGGGTCATGATCCGGCCGGCATGCGTACGGTCGTAGTAGTCCATCCCGAGGCGCTGCAGATGGGCGAAGAGCCTTATCCGCAAGGCGTACAGAATGCGTTCGGTCGTTCGTGACGTCACCAGGTGGGTTGCCCACACGTCGCAGCCGGAGATCAGCGCGACGATCCCGAACACCCCGCAGGTGAGGAACAGGAACGTCAGTGACTTGTGGTCGAGCGCCTGCTCCAGGCCGCTCTGCACCAGCAGCGGGCCGGCGAGCACGGCGAGGGCGTCGACCAGCAGGAGCGCGAGCCCGAGCATGATCGGCCAGCGTTGCGGCCGCACCATCTGCCACAGCTTGAACCGTTCGTGGCGGGTGGACTCGTGCGTGACGTCGACGCGGTGGCTTTCCGTGGCCGGTGGCAGTTGCGCGAGTGCCGCGAGAAGCTCGGGCGACATCGGATCGCCGACCCGCGCCCGGACCGGGTCGATCTGCTGCCCGGCGGGCTGCCAGGCCTCCGGCGTCACGGCCGCCTCGCCGTCGGCAAGCTCGGGTTGACGCGGCTCCGTCTCATGGTCGGCGTGATCCGGCATCTCCGACATGAGCGCGCGGTAGAGGTCGGAGCGTTCCACCAGCTCCTCGTGCGTACCCTCGTCGACGACCTTGCCGCCGTCGACGAGCACCACCCGGTCGGCCAGCTGGACCGTCGACTCACGGTAGGCGACCACGATGACCGTCCGACCCGCGACGATCTCCTGCATGGCATCGAGAATCCGGCCTTCGACATGGACGTCGACGGCGGACGTCGCGTCGTCGAGGACCAGGACGTCGGCGTCGGCGAGCAGCGCCCGGGCGAGCGCGATCCGCTGGCGCTGGCCGCCGGACAGGCTGAGCCCCTCCTGACCGACCTCGGTGTCGTAGCCCTCGGTGAGGCCGGCGATGAAGTCGTGGATGGCCGCGATCTTCGCGACCTTCACGACCTCGTCGTCCGTCGCGTCGGAACGGCCGTACGCGATGTTGTCGCGGATCGAACCCGACAGCAGCATCGCCTCGTCGAAGACCACACTGACCCGCTGGCGCAGTTCCGGAAGGGTCAGGTCGCGGACGTCGACACCGTCGAGCAGGACCCGGCCGGCACTGACGTCGCGCAGCCTCGGCACGAGCTGCAGGGCTGTCGACTTGCCCGATCCGGTCGGCCCGACGATCGCGACCGACTCGCCGGGGAGTACGTCGAGGCAGAGCCCGTCCAGCGCCCGCGGGCCGTCGGGATAGGTGAACGACACGTGGTCGAACGTCACGAACGCCCCGCGCTCGTCGGCCGGCTCCGCTGGCTCCGTCAGCTCGCCGGCCACCGCTGTGCCGTTCCGCACGAGCCCGCGCCGGACGCGGCGGCCGCGGCGGCCCTGGATGTCGCAGTCGGACTTGAGCGTGTCCACCTCCGGCTGGACGGCGAACACCTCGGCAATCCGTTCCGTACCTGACCGCGCCCGGGGTACGAGCGTCAGCACCATCGCGAGCATCCGCGCCGATCCGTTCAGGTCGGCGAGGTAGGCAAGGAACGCGAAGAAGGTCCCGACCGTCACCTGCCCGTTGAGGGCGAGCCATCCGCCGAGGGCGAGCACGAGAACCTGCCCGGCGAGCGGGGACGCCTGGAGCATGGCCAGCAAGGGCGCCCGCTGGCGGATCGCCCGTACCCGCGAACGGAACATCTCGGTGAGCGACTCGACGAACCGTTCGTTCTCGGCCTGTTCCTGGCCGAATCCCTTCACGACCCGAACGCCGGTGATCGCCTCCTCGGCGACCGTCGTCATGTCGGCCTCCCGCTGCTGGGCGTCCCACGAAGCGGCGTACACCCGCATGTGAAGGCGACGTGCGACGACGACCAGTGCGACGAGGACGCCGCACAGCACCAACGCCAGCAGGGGCGAGAGCGTTGCCATGATGAACAACGCCAGCACCACCTGCAGCACGGTGCCGACGACCGGGGGCAGCATGCCCACCGCCTGCTGGATGAGTACGAGGTCGGAGTTGACCCGGGCGACCAGCTGTCCGCTCTGCATCCGTTCGTGCGCGGCGGCGTCGAGGCGCTGCAGATGAGCGTAGAGGTCGTCGCGGATGTCGTTCTGGACATGGATGCTCAGCCGGCCACCGGTCTCGCGCCAGAACCCGCTCGCGAGCGCACGCAGCAGCACCATGCCGACCAGGGCGGCCACCCAGGGCAGGACCGGCTTGCTGCGTTCGATGATCGCGTCGTCGACCACGATCTTCTGGAGGAGGGGAGCGGTGACGAGTGCCGCCGTCCACAGGGTCGCCGCAACCAGCGCCACCGTGACGAGTCGTCGATGCCGCCCGATATACGGGGATAGCCAGCGCAACCAGCCCTTGACGGCGGTTTCCCCTTCACCTGTAGGGGATTCCGGCGTACGCACACTCAGTTGGTGCGGGCTGCGCGGCGAGGGCAGGTTGGGTCTAGGACGGGTTCGTGGTCTGGAACCTGAGGAAAACACGGTGTTCTTTCCCGCCGACGGCGGCGGAGATCGCAGAGCAGGCGAATGTCTTGGCACGCGGCACCCCCGCCGTCAGCGAGTGGTCCGAAGCCGAGCGGGTACGGAGAGATCGCCGGTCAGGTGCTGCGTATGGGCACGTTTCCACATCGTCGGGCTTGTCCCCACTATTGGGTTCTCCGCCGCATCTGGGCGGGCGCAGCCCACCTGTCCAGCCACCTGGCCAGAGACAGCTCACCCGGCAGGGGCGAGGCAACTCTGATCACGTGGCGCTGGCACGGTGAACTGGCCGGACCGATCAGTTCGAAGGCTTGGAACGATCGCCGGGTCTTTGAGAACCGATGGAAGGACGAGTGCCGTCAGGCGGACGTACCGCCGAGCCGCGCTCCTGACCTGACCTCGCCGCACCCACTCATTGGATGCGCGTGCCAGGCACTCCTGTCACAGACGCGACGGGAAGAAGTACGCGGGAAAGCGCGGATAGTGATGGGCTGCGGGTCGGCTGACGGGAATCCTACGAAGCGTCTGATGTGACGCAGACATGACGCGCACGCACCTCATACTGCTGGTGGAATCGAACACTGGTGATCTCGAAGAATGGCCTTGGCTGGCGAAGGGCCGAAGTGGACTGCGTCGTCCGTACGCATCGAGGTTATCCGGGCCCATCGGTGATCGCGACCGGCTTTCACATGATGGACGTCGGTAAACCCTGCTGGGGTTCAGGCCACCAAGCGCTGCCGGTGCGGCCCGCCCGGAGGCCCATCCGTTCCCCGGCCCCTCATGACCGACAACGTCTCACCACGAGGACCGGTTGCGGGGACCTGCGAAGATTTCGGATTTTCCGCCCTACCTGCGGCCTTGGTTCTTCACTGCCTCGATCGCGGCGGCGGCCGCCGCGGGGTCGAGGTACTCGCCGCCGGTCGCAAGAGGTCGCATGGACTCGTCGAGGTCGTAGACCAGCGGGATCCCGGTCGGGATGTTGAGGCCGACCACGGCGTCTTCGCTGATCCCATCGAGATGCTTCACGAGCGCCCGCAGTGAGTTGCCGTGAGCGGCCACCAGAACCACCCGGCCGGTCCGCAGGTCGGGGACGATCGCGTCGTACCAGTAGGGCACCATCCGGACGACCACATCGGCCAGGCACTCGGTGCGCGGCATCAGCTCGGGCGGCAGATCTGCGTAGCGCGGATCACCGACCTGGGAGAACTCCGCGTCGTCGGGGAGCGGTGGCGGGGGCGTGTCGTACGACCGCCGCCACGTCATGAACTGCTCCTCGCCGAACTCCTCCAGCGTCTGCTTCTTGTCCTTGCCCTGCAGCGCGCCGTAGTGCCGCTCGTTGAGCCGCCAACTCCGGCGTACGGGCAGCCAGTCGCGATCACATTCGACCAGCGCGATCTCGGCGGTACGGATCGCCCGGCGCAGCACCGAGGTGTGGACCACGTCGGGCATGATCGCGCGTTCGCGCAACAGTTCGCCGCCGCGACGGGCCTCGGCCTCTCCGGTCGCGGACAGGCCGACGTCGACCCAGCCGGTGAAGAGGTTCTTGGCGTTCCACTCGCTCTCGCCGTGGCGGAGCAGAATCAGTCGGTAGG
>JBOHED010000037.1:0-4046 GCA_050700915.1 Actinopolymorphaceae bacterium
GGCCAGGCGACAAGGGCGCCCTGCATGCCGCGCTCACCCAGCTCGCCGAGCAGGACCCGCTGATCAACCTGCGCCAGGACGACATCCGCCAGGAGCTTTACGTCTCCCTCTACGGCGAAGTGCAGAAGGAGGTCATCGAGGACACCCTGGCACGCGAATACGGCATCGACGACACGTTCCGCGAGACCACGATGATCTACATCGAACGTCCCGCTGGCAGCGGCACGGCGATCGAGCTGCTCGGCAAGGACGGCAACCCCTTCCTGGCAACGGTGGGGCTGAGCGTCGCGTCGGCGCCGATCGACAGCGGGCTCGAGTTCCGGCTCGATGTCAAGATCGAGTCGATCCCGCTCTATGTCTACAAGGCGGTCGACGAGTTCCGGAAGTCGCTCGAGGAGGTCGTACGGGAGACACTGCGTCAGGGGATCCACGGCTGGCAGGTCACCGACCTCGTGGTCACGCTGACGAGCTCGGACTACTCCTCGCCGGGAACCACGTCCGGGGATTTCCGCAAGTTGGTGCCGCTCGTCCTGATGAGTGCCCTGGTGGACGGCGGAACCGTGGTGTGCGAGCCCGTACACCGCTTCCACCTCGACTTCCCCGCCGACACACTCGGGGCGATCGTGCCGGTGCTGGCCCGGCTGCGCGCCGTCCCGGGCACACCCGTCATCCAGGGGCGTTCCGCGACGCTCGAGGGTGAGATCCCGGCGGCTCAGGTGCACGCGTTGCAGCAGCAGGTCCCGGGAGCGACCCGCGGCGAAGGCGTACTGGAATCCGCGTTCGACCACCACCGACCCGTCAGCGGAGCTCCGCCGACCCGCCCGCGGACCGACAACAATCCCCTTAACCGCAAGGAATATCTCCGGCACATCCTGCGAGGTGTCTGAGCGGGTGGCTCACCAGCCGCTCCGATCACCTGTCGGTCCGTGGGCGCGCGCCGGCCATCGACCTGCGGCTGCGCGCCATCCGAGGTAGGCACCCACCAGGAACCAGACCGCACCGGCCGTGCCCTCTTCGAGATTGCCCCGCGGGCCACCTGGGTCGGCCGTCAACGAGACAAGGGTCGCGACGACGACGGTGACGAGGGAGCTGGCCAACGCGGCACCGATGCCCGCGAGGATGCGGAGGACGAGGTGGGCACGAACCATTCCGCCGACGTAGACGCCGAGGCCGACCATTCCGCTGAGGATGCCGTATCCACCGACCTGGAACTCGGGTACGTAACTGTTCGCGCCGAAGTACACGATGACCATCACGACGAGTGCGGCGCCACCGACGACAGCAGGTGCCGCGCAGATCGCCAACAGCAGCCGGCTCACCAGGCGGACGACAGACAATCCCCGGAATTCGCTTGTCTCCATAGTGGCGGCAGCATACGAGCCAAGGTCGGGGACCCCTCCCGAGGCGCCATCCACGGTCGGCCGCGACGCGGTTGGATAGGGGGCATGACGACGACTGGCTGTCATGGCTGTGACCAGGAAGCGAACTTCGACCGGCTGCCGCCCAGGGAGTTGATCGCATACGACGAGCACTGGCGCGTGGTACACGCCTTCAACAGTGGGCTACTGGGCTGGCTCGTCCTCACAACCCGCCGGCACGTGAGGGAGCTGGCCGGCCTGAACGACGCGGAATCAGCAACTCTTGGTACCTGGCAGGTGCGACTGGCGCGAGCGTTGGACGAGGAACTGGGGACACCCAAGACCTACGTCGCCGAGTTCGGTGAGGTGCCGGGCTTTCACCTGCACTTCCATGTTGTTCCGCGCCTTCGCGCGCTGGACGAGACGATGCTCGGGCCAGAAGTGTTCGGCTACCTGGGCGTCAGCGAACATCAGCAGGTCGGTGTAGAGGCCCGGGATCATTTCGCCAAGAAGCTGACCGCTCGGCTCATGACATGAGTGTGCGGGATCGGGACGGCTCCTAGGTCCGCGGCACCAGCCGACCGACATGCCGCACCGCGACGACGACGCCAGCCTCGCGGACAAACTCCCCCTGCAGGCCCGAGAACGGACCGTCGACCACCAGGAATCGTTCGCCGGCCAACAGGCTGACCGGAAACTCCAGCGTCTCTCCGGGAGCGTCGTCGTCGGACACGGTGCCGTGGATGACCAGTCCACTGCCGGCGACGACGACCCGCAGCTCGATGCCCTTGGTGCGGTAGGTCCCCGCGTACGGAGCCAACTCGTCGGAACTGAGCAGGAGCGACTCGGGCGACCGTTCGACCAGCCCGAGCCGCGTCTCCAGGGTCCGGCGCACGATCCGTTCCGACAGCTCCCGGCCGGTCGGGCTGGAGTTCGTCAGGACGACGATCGCGCAGTCGCGCTCGGGCACCACGGTGACCGTCGAGTGCTGACCCGAGACGTCGCCGTGGTGCTCGACCAGCCGCACGCCGTCGATCTCGCGGAGCAGCCACCCGAACCCGATCCGTACTCCCGGCAGCAACTCGTGGCTCGTCGTCGGCGCGTGCATCGCCCGCAGCCGGTGCTCAGAGAGCAGCCGGGTGCCGTCGGGTGACCGGCCGTCGCCCAGCTGGAACCGCGCCCAGGTCAGCTGGTCGTCGAGGCTGGAGGCGAGCCGGGCCCCGGCCGGCAGGTAGCCACGCGGATCGCTCCACGGTCGGCACACCGACACCGTCTGGTCCGCCGAGCTGGGCGACCGGTGGCCGACCGCGAAGGGAACAGTCATGATCTCGTTCAGCGACGTCATCGTCTGGCGCAGCCCGAGCGGGTCGAGGATCAGCCGGGCAAGGGCTCGCTCGTAGGTCTCGCCGGTCACCTTCTCGACCACACGGCCCGCGATTACGAAGGCCGCGTTGTTGTACGACGCGCCCGTCCCAGCGGCGAACTGCTGCGGCAGGTCGGCGAGCAGTGCGACGGAGCGTTCCAGCGCGTCGTCGCCCTCGCCGGTGTCGGTCCAGGCGTCGCCGCCGTCCCAGCCCGCCGTGTGGTTGAGCAGCTGACCGACGGTCAAGGTCTCGGCCGTGCCGTCGTCCCGTAACCGCAGCTCGGGGAGGTAGCGACGGACCGGCTGGTCGAGCTCGATCCGTCCCTGCTCGACCAGGACCATGATCGCCGTGGCGGTGAAGGTCTTTGCCGTCGAGCCGATCTGGAACAACGTCGCCTCGTCGACGGGTCGGCCATGTTCGACACTGGTGACGCCGTAGGTGACGATCTCGCGTTCCCCGCCATGGTCGACGCCCACCGCGACGCCGGGAACGCCAAGCTCCCGGGCCGCCTGTGCCACCTCGGCTTCGAGGACGGCCTGCTGATCTCGCATACGAGGACTCTATGGCGGAGGTGCAACGGTAGTTCCACGGACCGCTGGCCATCGCCTGACGAGAGACCAATCGCCCCCGTGAGTCCCATGGCGGCAGAATGCTCGGCATGTCCGGACGATTTGCTGGCTGGCCCAAGACAGCGTTCGAAGTCCTGCTGGAGCTCGACGGTGACCCACCTGCGGACGTACGGGAGAAGTGGCGTCGACGGCGCGAGCAGTTGGTGCGGCAGCCGATGATCGCG
Organism: Actinopolymorphaceae bacterium; assembly: GCA_050700915.1. Taxonomy (GTDB): domain Bacteria; phylum Actinomycetota; class Actinomycetes; order Propionibacteriales; family Actinopolymorphaceae; genus Thermasporomyces. The sequence continues at coordinate 3,516 of JBOHED010000037.1, forward strand.
CTGCTGCACGATGTCGCCGATGCTGATCCAGCCTACGAGGACTTCACGGTCGAAGGTTTCCGCTCACCGGCGTACGGACGCTGGCAGCACCAGTACGCGACGGTCAGGATCCAACGAAGTCTGGTGCTCGGCCTCGCGTTCGACCTCGACGGGCTGCATGCGCGAGGCACCTGGTGGCCCTCCGCTCCGGAGGAGCTCGAGTGCTATCGGCAGGCGGTCGCTTTCAAGGTCAGCGGTGACGAACTCGTGGATGTGCTGCGAACGCTGCGAGAGAAAGGATTCGAGCTCGCCGGCGACGCCATGAAACGGATACCCCGTGGGTATCCCGCCGACCATCCGCGCGCGGACTGGTTGCGACATCGCTCGCTGACAGCCACCCGACCGCTCGGATGTGAAGACTGGCTCCATACCCCGGACACCGTCGAAAGGGTACTCACGGCGTTCGAAGAGCTCCGCCCGTTCATGGCCTGGTTCGGCGCTCGCGTCGGTGAAGTAGGCCGCGTCCAACGGTCGTGCTGGTGAGGTGAGACC
>JBOHED010000038.1:0-2052 GCA_050700915.1 Actinopolymorphaceae bacterium
GGCCGTCTGACTTGCCGACCGACTGTCGTCACCGGCTTGCGAAACAAGGAGTGAACGTTGAGGATCGTGCTCGCCGAGCCCTTGCTGTACGACTACCTTCCGCAGCTCGAACGCGCGACCAGGGACCGCCACGACTGGCAACTCGCCGAGAGCCTGGACGCCGGGCTGGTCGCCGACGCCGAGGTCCTGGTGGGCGGCAACCTGTCCGGCGATCTCGCCGCGACCGCGAAGAAGCTGCGCCTCGTCCAGGCTCCGGGAGCCGGTTACGAGGGGATCGCCCTCGACGCCCTGCCGCAGGGGGTGGTGGTGGCCAACACGTTCCACCACGGCCGGTCGATCGCGGAGCACGTCGTCATGGTGACGCTGGCGCTGACCCGTGACCTGCGCGGCACCGACGGCGACCTGCGAACCGGTCGGTGGCGTTCACCACGGTACGCACGAGACGCGGTCAGGCCCGGCACGCTCCGCGGCAGGACCGTCGGACTCATCGGTCTCGGCGAGATCGGTTCGGAGGTCGCCCGGCTGGCCGCGGTGTTCGAGATGCGGGCGATCGCGGTCCGGCGGCACGCCGGCAGAACACCGCCGGACGGTGTGGACCTGGCCTGGGTGGGCGGCATCGACCAGCTTCTCCGCCTGTGCGCCGAGTCCGACGTGGTGGTGGTGACGGTACCGCTCACCGCGGACACCACCGGGCTCATCGGTGCGCCGGAGTTGGCGGCGATGCGACCGGACACGCTCGTCGTCAACGTCGCGCGTGGCCCGGTCGTCGACGAGGACGCGCTCTACTCCGCGCTCGCCGAACGCCGGATCGGGGGCGCCGCGCTCGACGTCTGGTGGCACTATCCCGACGGGAGTGGCCAGGGCGGCCCGGCGACGAAGCCCTTCGCCGAACTGGACAACGTCCTGCTCACGCCGCACGTCTCCGGCGTGACCACCGAGACGTTCACCCGGCGGGTAGCGGACATCGCGGCGAACATCGACCGGCTGGCCGCCGGCGTACCGCTCGTCAACGTCGTTCATAGTGGAGACGATGCCTGAACCCACCGGCTTCCCGCTCGGCGCGGCGGCGACGGTCGCCCAGCTCGAGGGAGCCGACGCGCACGCTGTACTGGCCCAACTCCGGGCGAACGAACCCGTGTCGTGGCTCCCGGCGCTCCGGGGTTGGCTGGTGACGCGCCGCTCGCTCGTCCTTCGGGTGATGCGCGACCCCGAGGGGTTCACGGTGGACGACCCCCGATTCTCGACCGCGCAGGTCGTCGGCCGGAGCATGCTGTCGACCGACGGCGCCGAGCACGAGCGGCACCGGCGGCCTTTCGACCCGCCGTTCGGGCTCGCCGAGGTCCGCACCCGGTTCACGTCCACCGTCGAAGCGGAGACCGACCGGCTCATCACCGCGCTGCAGCCCGCCGGATCGGCCGAGTTGCGGCGCGGGTTCGCCGGGCCACTTGCGGTAGCGGTGGTCGCGGAAACCCTCGGGCTGGAAGGCGTCCCGCTGCCTACGGTGCTGTCGTGGTACGACGCGATCGTGGCGGCGGTGTCCGGCGTCGCGGCAGGTCGGGAGGTGAGTGCCGATGGGCGCGAGGCGTTCGACGCGCTCCGGACGAGTGTCGAGGCGGTGGTCGGCCGCGGATCGGGCGGGCCGGGGTCCGGCACGACTTCACTTCTCGCAGCTGCCGCACACGCCGAGGACCTGCGTACGGACGACGTGGTGTCCAACGCGGCCGTCCTGATGTTCGGCGGCATCGAGACGACCGAGGGCATGATCGCGAACGCGGTCTGGCACCTGCTCACCCATCCGGATGAGCTCGCCGAGGTGCGCGCGGATCCCACCCTCCTCACGAACGCCCTCGAGGAGTCCCTGCGCATGGAACCAGCCGCGGCGGTGGTCGACCGCTACGCGACGGGCGACGTCGAGCTGGGTGGCGCACCGGTCCGGCGGGGCGACCTGGTAGTCGTCTCTCTTGCCGGCGCAAACCGGGACCCGGCGGTGTTCACCGATCCCGACCGGTTCGACGTCCGGCGGCCGAACGCCCGCCAGCAGGTCGCCTTCGC
>JBOHED010000039.1:0-3756 GCA_050700915.1 Actinopolymorphaceae bacterium
ACGTAGGTGAGGACCGGCGGAATCGCCGCCATCAGCAGTCCGGTCACCAGCAGGGGCGTGTCGCCTCCGTGCCGCTGCACCGTGGTCGCGACGCCGAGTGTGACGGTGGCCTTCTCCTCGGACTGCAGGAACACCAGCGGGGTAAGGAGGTCGTTCCACCATGCCGTGACGGAGAAGATGGTGATCGTGACGATGCCGGGGACGCTCATCGGGATCACGATCCTGCGCATGATCTGGAAGTAGCCTGCACCGTCGACTGTGGCCGCCTCGATGAGTTCGCGGGGAAGGCCGCGCATGAACGCCGACAGCAGGAACAGTGAGCCAGGCAAGGCGGTCGTGGCCCACAGCAGGATCACCGACGCCGGGTGGTCGATGAGTCCGAGCCGGGCGAAGAGCACGTAGTCGGGAATGATGAAGGTCACTCCCGGGATGGCGAGGCTGGAGATGAACGCCATGAAGAGGAGCCGTCGCCCGGGGAAGTCCAGCCTGGCGAACGCGAAGGCCGCCGGCACTGCCGCGACGACACAGACCAGCCAGGCGACCGCGATGTAGCTCACCGAGTTGGCGTACAGCCGGACGATGTCGAACCTCGCGAACATCGCGGCGAAGTTCTCGACATAGGTCACGGTGGCCGGCAACGACAGTGGGTCGCGGATGTAGTCCGTCTGGCTGTTCAGGCTGGTGGCGAGCATGAAGAACAACGGGTAGATCGCGAACACTGCGACGAGGGTGAGCAGGCCGGTGATGGTGCCTCGCCCGACCACCCGGCCGGCCCCTCCGATCGACCCACTCACGCGCGGCCCTACCTTTCCACCGAATAGCGCTCGAAGGTGCGGACCTGCAGCCACGCGATCGACACCACCAGCACGAGCAGGACGACCGAGAGCGCCGACGCGTAGCCGAGTTCGCCGTTCTCGAAGGCGCTGAGGTAGATCTGGTAGTCCAGCGGCGTCGTCGACCGCCCCGGCCCGCCACCGGTGATCGTGTAGACGAACGAGAACAGCCCGATGAAGACGTAGACCGTGTTGGTGACGAGGAAGTACGTGATGGCGGGCGCCTGCATCGGCAGCACGATCCGGAAGAGCCGGCGCCACCAGCCCGCGCCGTCGATATGCGCTGCCTCGATGACCTCACCCGGCATCGCCGCCAGGCCGGCGAGGAAGATCAGGACGCCCTGGCCGAGCGTCTGCCAGTAGAACGCCGCGATGAGGACGAAGAACGCCGTCGCGGTCGACGCGAGCCAGTCGACCGCCAATGCGTCGAGCCCTGCCCGTGTCAAGGCGGTGTTGACGACGCCATCCGGAGCGAACAGGCTGCGCATCAGCAAACCCACGATCACCGCGGACAGGATCGTCGGCAGGTAGAAGACCGAACGGAAGAACTGGGCTCCGGGCGTTCCCTCGTGCAACAACACCGACACCGACAATGTGATGACGAGAATGAACGGAATGGAAAGAAGGAAGACGAAGTTGGTACGCAGGTACTCCCAGATGTCACCGGACCCGAACAGGTGCTGGTAGTTCTGCGTACCCACCCAGGTGGTGACGATCCCGTTCCACTCGGTGAAGCTGTGGTAGGTCGCGGTCGCGAGCGGATACCACATGAGCAGGGCGACGAGGACGACTGCCGGGATGACCGACACGATCCCGATCATCGCCTCGCGGTGCTTGAGTCCACGACTGCTGCCGCTACTCCGACTGGGACGCAGTGGTGCCGCGGGGCCTTCCCTGCTTGGCGATTCGACGTCGGCAGGCATGTGCGCAGTTCTTTGCGGCGATCTCGTCGCGCTTGGCGTCGGCGCGGGTGAGGAACTCGGCCGCGGAGATCTTGCCGCCCCACGCGAGCTGGGCCTGCGCGAGGATCTCGTCGACGAGTTCGGTCGGCCAGATGTTGTCGGCGTAGAAGACGAACTTCTCGTTCACCCAGCGATACTGCTGCTGGTACAGCGGATCGGCGTAGATCTCGGTCGGGTCGAGTCCCACGGCGTTCGGGATCGGCGTCGTTTCCCCGCCGGCGATGCGCTGCTGCTGTTCCTCGGCGCTGACCAGATGCTTGATCAGGCGTACGGCCTCGTCCTTGTGCTTCGAGTAGTTCGTCACCACGAGGGCGCCGCCCGGCCCGCCGATACCCGTGCCGCTGACCGAGACGGACGAGCTGACATCGGGCAGGGTGGTCATCACGATGTTGTCGCCGAGTGTCGAACGCAGGTCGGGAATCGCCCATGCCCCCTCGACGACGGCGGCGGCCTTGCCCGCCGCGAGCCGGCTCTGCGCCTGACCGCCGTCCATGGTCGGCGCGCCCGGAACGGTGTAGTCGACGAGTTGCAGCCACTTCGTCACGACGTCCTCGATGGCGGGGTCGGCGAAGTCACGGTCACCGGCACCGAGTTCGTGCAACCCGGCCTCGCCGCCGACGACCTGCGCGATCCAGTAGAAGAGCGTGAACGCCGTCGAGTTGTACTTCCCGAGAGCCAGGGGAGTGACGCCGGTGCGCTTGATCCGGTCGAGCAGGTCGATCCAGGCGGCCCAGCCCATGGGGGTGTCGCCGATCTCCGTGCCCACCTGGGCGAGCACCCGGCGGTCGAAGTAGAGCGCGCAGATGCCGTCGTTGCCGGAGGGTACGCCGTAGATCGTGCCCTTGCCCGGCTCGAATCCGTCGGTGACGGCGGCCCAGCCGGTCAGCTGGTCGCGTTCCGCGGCGGTGAAGTGCTCGTCGAGTGGTTCGAGGTAGTCCTTGACGCCGAAGGTGTATGCGCCGGACCACAACGACGCGACGTCCGGCCCGTTGCGGGCCACCCCCGCGGCGCGGAACTTCGTGAACATCGGGAGGTCGCCGGGCAGGTCGCTCACCTTCGCGGCCAGCTTGGTGTCCTTGCTGAACCGCTGGGTCGAACGGACGACCCAGAACTCCCCGCGCTTCTTCGTCTTCTCGGTGTCGGACGAGGTGGCGTAGACGGCGTTCCAGAACGTCAGGCCATCCTCGCCACCGCTCGCACCGCCGCCGCATCCCGCAAGGCCGAGGCTCGCGAGGCCGCCGGCGCCGAGCGCGCCCAGCCGGAGGGCGTGGCGGCGTGAATACTCTGGCGCACGGGTCATGGTCGCCGACTTTCACTCAGTGGAGGAGGTTGTTACTGTGTAGCAGGGGACTGTTAACCACCCGAGCACTTCGTCCCGTCAAGAGTTCGGCGACGACGTGAGAGCTTCGCCCAGCGAAGCGAACCCGATCTGGAGGAAAGCTGGTGGCCGAAAGCCTCCAGGGCATCGACCGGCTGGTCCGGATCTTCGAGGCGGTGGCGGCCGGACCTGCCCCGTTGTCCCGGGTCGCCGCCGAATCCGGACTGAGCGACGCGACCGCGTTGCGTTACCTCACCAGCCTGGTGTCCCACGGGTTCCTCGAACGCGACCCGGTGAGCAGGCACTACCGCATCGGCATGCGGATGTTCCTGCTCGGGCGCAGCGCAATCGGCGGCCGCGACTTCATGGCCGTCGCCGCGTCGGTGATGGCGCGGCTGGTCCAGGAGGTCGACGAGACCGTCAACCTCGGCGCCCGTGCGGGCGAGGACCTCGTGATCGTCCATGCGCTCGAGAGTTCCCAGCCGATCCGCAAGGGTGCCGCCGTGGGAGACAAGGACGACTGGCACGCCTCCGGGCTCGGCAAGGCCATCCTCGCCACGTTGCCGAAGGCCGAGATCGAGAAGCTCCTCGACCACCACGGAATGCCCGAGCTGACCCCGCGGACCCTCACCTCCGCCGACGA
>JBOHED010000040.1:0-1924 GCA_050700915.1 Actinopolymorphaceae bacterium
TCGCCGGCTGCCTGCCCGCGTACGCGCGAGCAGCGGCCTGCCCGCCACCCGCCCGAGGAGATACGACGTGTGGTCGCCGGCAAGCGCACCGAGCGCCGCGATCACGATGAGGAACCAGAGGTTCGGCGCGCCTGCCGCGGCGAACGCACCCGCCGCGATGACGACGCTCTCACTCGGAAACGCCGGGAGGAACCCGTCGAGAGTGGCGAGCACGAAGACGGCCAGATAGATCCACGGCGAGTTCATGACGTCGTGGACGACGTCCAGGATGGGTGCGCTCATGAACGTCACCCTCGCCTTGAATGACCCGGATGGCGTCGGGCAAGAGTGCCCGGAAGGCCCCCTCCTTTCGAGGGGGTCGCTCCGACGAAGGATGTACGCCGCGCCGCACACCCTCGCCTACTCTCGGCGTGTGGACCACAGTCGGAGCGCGCCAGTCGTCGGCGAACGTGCCATGAGCTGGGCGAGCCACACCTTCGACCGGTCGGCGCCCTGGCTGGTGGGTGCGCTGGTCGCTTTCATGTCGGCTGGGTCGGTTCGGGACTGGACCGAACCGATGATCCTGGTTGTGGCCCTTTCGTCCGGTGTGGCGGCCTGGATGGGCCGCCGCTGGCGCTGGCCGTTGTTCGTCACCGGGGCGGCCAGCATGCTCCTGCTGGCGCTCTGGCCGGCTCCGTTCGTCGCGTCGTACTACGCCGGAACCAGCCTGCGCCGCCGCGGCGAGATTCTCGCGTACGCCGCGATCGGCAGCACGATCCTCATCGTGTCGTATTTCCTCCCGCTCGACCTCGGGCTGGATCTCGGCGGCGCCGAACGGCCGCAGGGGTTGACGAACCTGGCAGCGATCCTGCTGTTCATGGGCCTGGGTCTGGTCGCCGGTCTGTGGGTCCGGGCCAGGCGTGAGGTGCTCGCCGGCCTGCAGGACCGGGCCGAACGACTCGAACGCGAGCAGGCGGCGCGTTCGGACCAGGTGCGGGCCGAGGAACGCTCGCGCATCGCCCGGGACATGCACGACGTCGTGGCGCACCGTGTCTCGCTGATGGTCCTGCACGCGGGCGCGCTCGAGGTCAACGCACCGGACCAGCGCACGGCGGAGGCGGCGGGTCTGATCCGTACGACGGGTCGCGACGCCCTCGCCAACCTGCGGGATGTTCTCGGAGTTCTCCGATCCAAGCCGTCATCCGTCGAGCACGCACTCAGCCCTCAATCGACGCTCGACGATCTTGACGCGCTGCTCGACGAGTCGCGGGCGGCCGGTGTCCCGGTGACGCGGCGCGACGAGGGCGCACCCGGTCCGGTGCCGATCATGGTGCAGGGCACGGCCTACCGCGTCGTCCAGGAAGCCTTGACCAATGTCCACAAACACGCCGGCGGTGCCGCGACCGAGGTCGTCCTCAGCTACGCCGCAGGTGGCGTGCGAGTGGTTGTACGCAACGACCCACCATCCCGCGCCGGGGGTACGCCGCTTCCGGGTGGCGGCTACGGGTTGACGGGGCTGCGTGAGCGCGTGCAGCTGCTCGGCGGCGACCTGGGAGTCGGACCGCGGCCCGACGGTGGGTTCGTGGTGACCGCGGACCTGCCCGCACTCCCGGAGCATGCGCCACCGGACCGCGACCCCGAGGAAGCCAACCGGGAGGAAGTCAACCGGGAAGAAGCCAACCGGGAGGAAGCCAACACGGGGGAGACGACGTGATCCGCGTCCTGGTCGTCGACGACGAGGTACTCGTGCGGTCCGGGCTGCGGATGATCCTCGAAGCCACCGGCGACATCGTGGTGGTCGCGGAGGCGCGTGACGGCACCGAAGCGGTGGCGGCGACCGCGCGGCATCGCCCGGACGTCGTACTCATGGACGTACGCATGCCCGGCACGGACGGCCTCAGCGCGGCGGCGGAGATCGCCAGGTCGCCGGATCCGGCCAAGATCA
>JBOHED010000041.1:0-2023 GCA_050700915.1 Actinopolymorphaceae bacterium
GGCTGACGCAGGGTGAGAGTGGTCAGGCAGTTGGGCCACAGTTGGGCCAGTTGGGCCACGTCCCGGAAGCTGGCCTAACAGGCCCATCTGTGGCCCAACTGGGGTTCGAGGTGACTGTTTGTGATCCGCTGGCAGGCACCAGACCGACCTAGCGGGGAAGCCCGATCGTTCGGACGTGACCCGGGCGCGGTTGCGTGCACGCTTGAGAGTGCGTTCGGCGATCCCCTCTGCCTTCGCAGCCTTGAGGATGTCGTCGCGGGCGGCTGCTCCACCGCGCTGTTGGAGGTAGTCGGTGAGCCAGTCCGCTGCTTCGTCTCGCTCGGCGCGGTCGCCGGACTCGGCGGTGAGCCCGTCGCCAAGGAGGTCGGCGACGGTGCGGTCGGACTCGCCGGTGAATCGCAGCGCACCGACGTAGGCGGGTCCTTCGTCCGTGGGAACCTCGGCGCTGTCGACGACGTATCGCAGGGACGGCACGTCGAGGCGGCCGAGGTTGTTCTTGGCCTGGGACAGGACGCAGGAGCCGTCGTCTGCGTCTGGATCGCGGGCTATGGCCATGACGGCGCGGGCGACGGCGGAGAACGCTCGGGAGCCTGTGATGAGGTTCAGCGCGTCGGAGCTGGCGGACTTGTTGAAGTGGGCTAGTCCGACGACGGCGCAGCCGGTCCGGTCGGCGAGGCGGCCGAGTGGTTCGAGAGCGGTGCGCAGGTCACGGTCTCGGTGGGTGTCGATGCCAGCGTGAATGAGGGACAGCAACGGGTCTGCCGCGAGCAGCGCCGCGCCAAGCCGGTCGATCTCGGCGGCCAGGCTGACACAGTCGCGCGGCAGGGTGAGCTGGTCGATGGTGCCGTCGTGCTCGACGTCGACGCGGTACACCATGTCGAGATCGGCGCCGGCGGCGTAAAGCCGTGGGCCGATCGTGTGCGCCCAGGAGTCCTCGGTGGCGGCGTAGATCACGGGACGCGGCCGGCCGTGGTGGCGACCGGCCAGTGTGCCGCGGGTGATCTGGGCGGCCAACCAGGCCAGGAGCAGGCTCTTGCCGATCCCTTCTCGCCCGGGGACCACGGTGATCGCCCCAGACGGGATACGACCGTGCCAGGTCCAGTGCACCGGTCGCATCCGGATCGCGGACGCGGGCGTGAGGACCAGGCGGCGACCGACCTCGCCATCGTCCGGCGGTGCCTCCGGCGTCGGGACGTCCTCGGCCTCCGACTGGTTCAGAGCGGGGTCGCTCATCGGCGCCTCCGCGGTGTCGCAGGCTGGAACTCGGCGGTGATGTCGCGGCTCGCGTCGGTCTGGCTGTCGAGCCATTCATGGAGCCGCCGTTTCGGGATCACCCAGCGCCCACCGAGCTTGATCGCTGGGATCTGTCCGGACCGGACAAGGCTGTAGGTCGAGCCGAGCGACAGTGACAACAGCTCGGCCGTCTCCTTGACGGTGTAGACGGCCCGACCAACCGTGGCGGTGTCACGTCCGGCGTAGACCGGAGCGGAAGTCGCATCGGGCAACCCGGGGAAGGAGATGACGTTTGTCATCTGCGACCTTTCTGGCTCGGGTACGTGGGCCGGTCTAGCGTTCCTGGGGGGTTCGGTCATGCGGCCACGCTCCTGGGGCGTCGGGCGCCGTCTTTGAGTCCGGAGGCGATGGTGCGGGCGACCTCGCGTGGTCGCAGCCCGGCGTCGAGGCCGGCGCGGGTGAGAACGGTGTTGGTGTCGTCGGCGTCGAGTGCGCCTCCGGCGACCAACTGGCCGAGGGCGACGGCCGAGCGGTAGAGCGTCGTGTTGCGGGTGCCGGCGGTCGCCGTGGCGATGTGGGCGAGCTGTTGGGTGACGGCGGCGGTGACGTAGCGGCCGGCCCGGTCGCTGCCCAGCTCGATGCGTACGGCCTGCTGGGGCGGCAGCGGACGGGGTGTGAGGCGTTCGGCCAGCCATCCGGGTAGCGGGGCGGGGTCGACGTCGTGCATGACCTTGTACGAGCCGTCAGGTAGTGGGGTGCCGGCGGCGACGACGTAGCCGCCGTGTGCGCG
>JBOHED010000042.1:0-2042 GCA_050700915.1 Actinopolymorphaceae bacterium
CTGGTGGAGATGTCCGCGCCGATAGTCCGGGATCCGGGTCCAGAGAATGTGGTGATGGCAGCGCTCGATCACGTGGATGGTGTCGATCTGCACGTAGCCCAGGTGCGCGACCGCCGTAGCCGTCGCCTCGGCCCCACCGCCGAAGGGCTCCCGGGCACCGAGGCGTTGGGCGTGCAGCCAGATGCGCCTGGCTTCGGCCCTGGAGACCACCAGCGGTGCGCGTCGTGGCGGGGTGGACATGACCGGTCAGCGTAACCGCAACCGATCCAGGACCCAGAACCGCTGCTCGGCCAGGTCGGCGTGTCCGGCCAGGTCAGCCGGGTCGTCGGTGGTTACGCCGGAACGACAGCGGCACCCCACATTGCCCGTGGGGTGCCGCCACAGTGTCGATTGAGCCCGATCAGCTAGCGATCGAAGTCACCGGCACGGATGCCCGAGACAAACGCGTGCCATTCGCGTGGCGCGAATGCCAACACGGGACCGTTGCGGTCTTTTGAGTCACGAACACCCATGGCCGCTTTGTCGAGAACAGCGACCTCGACACAAGCTCCATTGGATGCGCTGTAGCTGCTGGTGCGCCACGCGGGCGCAGCGGACGTGGAATTCACGGACCTCACCTCGACTTCGCCTCCTGCGCTCCGACACGTCCGGCGAGTAATGCCTTGGACTCGCCGGGGTCCAGTGCCATTGCGCTCAAATGTCTATAGGCCAGGCTATACCGGTGTACTTCATGCGCTTCAGCAAGATAGGTGTTTCTGGTCATCGTTTCGAGATAAACCACGTCGGCCTCCCAGGTCTCGGGAAACTCGAGGATGGCGAACGCGCCGGTCAGACCAGGATGAGCGCCCTTGGCCGCCGGGAGGATCTGCAGGTCGATGTTGGGGAGTTCCGCCAACTCGAGCAGGTGTCTCATCTGTCCGACCATCACCTCGGGCGTTCCGACCGTGGTGTCGAGCACCGTCTCCGCGATGATCACCCACACCTGCAGCGGGTTGGCCTGGCGGGTCAGGGCACTCTGCGGCGCCATCCGGATCTCGAGCCGGCGGTCGATCTCGCCGGGTGAGAGTAGTCCCATCGAGTGGCCTTCGATGATCGCCCTCGCGTATGCCTCGGTCTGCAGCCGGCCGTGGAGGACGGCGGTGTCGAACACCCGGACCCCGACGGCAAGCACCTCCATCTCCAGATACTCCGTGTAGTCGGCGGCGACGAACTGCTCGTACGCCGCCCACTGCCGGCGGCCGGCCGTGGAGGCCCGTTCCATGAGCTGCGCGGTGCGTTCGGTGGTGACGCCGTAGTAGTCGAGCAGCACGCCGAGGTCCTTCTGACTGATCCCGCTGACGGCGGTCTCGATCCGGCCGAGCTTGGCGGTCTTCCATCCGATGGCCTCTGCGACCAGCGCGAGCGTCGTCTGCCGTGTCTCCCGGAGGAACCGGAGTTCGGCCGCGAGGCGGCGTTCTCGAAGGGTGGGCTGGCGTCGGCGTGGCATCGGTTCTGTGCCTCCCCGCGGTCAGACTGTCGCGGTATGCGGTCGGGTTGGGTGCCATTGTGCCCTGCCCGACCGCGACGGCGCCTTTGACTCTCGGTGAGAATTCTTACCGCAACTGCTTGCCTGGCACCTGATTTGAGTACTACGGTCGGTTTCGTCCCGCGAACAGTCCGTAGCGTCCCTGCCCCCGATCCGCTCGACGCCTTGCGGGGCGACGAACTGACGGCAGGGTGACCCGACCTCGACGGGGAGGACTCGGAATGATCTGGGCTGAACTGGAAGCGATCGCCGACCGACGTCTCGCGGAGCGACGATCGATCCAGGAACAATACGTCCGCAAACTGTACGAACGAGTGGTCACCGACGGCTACCGCGCCGAGGTCGCCGACCAGCCCCGCGAAGGCTGGCACGTGCGGGTCCTGTACCCGCCGTCCGCCGACGTGTGGATCACCGTCCGCTGCGTGGTTGCCGACGGTCGCGCCCGCTTCGAATGGTGCCGGTGGCTCCCGTGGACCTGCGCGGCCGACGACATCGACACCGCGGCGTCGTTCCTCCG
>JBOHED010000043.1:0-21097 GCA_050700915.1 Actinopolymorphaceae bacterium
CGACCACTGCGGTCCAGGGCGTGTCGGTCCCGCTCCAGTAGCCCGCGCACTCCGCGCCTGCCCCCAGCAGTCCGAGGATCAGGCTGACCACGTGGCCGTGGTCGAGTCCCACCACCGCGAACGTCACGGTGCCGCCCGTCCGGTCAGGGTCGTCAGTGAGAGTCATGGGGCCAGTCTGGCGTACGCCCCTGCAGGTACGGCACACCTCACACGTGCGGCCCGGTGTAGGAGCTGGCCATGCGTGAGCAGAGCGTGCGCGGTCCGCGGGTAGGTGGCATCGCGCGGCTGGCGTTGTCGCGGCGGCCAGGTAGTCCGAGGGGTGGGAGGTGGGTGGCAATGGTTCGGGTCAGCCAGCCCTGTGGTTTCGCCTAGACGATGTTGCCGCGGCGGGTGGGCGTCGGCGGGTGCTCGGGCCCGGTTGCCGCATCCGATCGAGCACCAGGTCTGGTTGCGGCGGCGGGCCGGTGGAACATACCGCAACTTGGAGCGAGACAGCGGCGGAGTCGGTGCGCGTGCGGACCAGCGATGAGGGTCAGGGTCTCGCGGGCGACGATCGCGTGGATGTCGCGACGAGCACGGTGTTGGCCAGGTCGAACACGGGATGCCGACCGCTGACAACGACGGGGCCGTTTCCAGCTCCGCCGGCGCGACTCGCCAACTAGATCCGAACTTCGCCACCTGAAGCCAGAAGGCGCAGAGCAGTGGGCAGCCGGCGGCCGAACAGACGTGGCGTAGCGTCGGAAGTGTGGGCGCACCCAGGACCGGTATGCGAATCGTGTCGTTACTGCCGTCGGCGACGGAGATTCTCTTCGCGCTCGGCGCCGGCGACGACGTGGTGGGCGTGACGTTCGAGTGCGACCACCCGCCGGAGGCACGTACGCGGCGGGTCGTGTCGACCAGCGCCCTGCCCGAGGGCCAGACTCCGGCCGAGATCGACGCCGTGGTGTCTGGCCGGATGGCAGCCGGTGAGGATCTGTACCACCTCGACGAGGGTGCGTTGCGCGACCTGGACGCCGACCTGGTGGTGACGCAGGACCTGTGTGCGGTCTGCGCGGTGGACGTGTCGGTCGTCGACGACGCTCTGGCCTACCTCGGCTGCCGCGCCGACGTGCTCACCCTCGACCCGCAGGACCTCGAACAGGTCCTCGCCTCGGTGGTCGACGTGGGTGGCACCGTCGGACGGAAGGCCGCCGCCGACCGTCTCGTCGCCGACCTCCAGGCCCGTCTGGACGCCGTGACGGCGGCCGTCTGTGATCGCCGGCCCGTCGCCACGATGGTCCTGGAGTGGACCGATCCGCCGTTCGCCCCAGGCCACTGGGTGCCCGAGATGGTCACGACCGCCGGTGGCACTCCCGTGCTCGGAACCGCTGGTGAGAAGTCCGTACGCACCACCTGGCAGGCAGTCACCGCGGCCGCGCCGGAGGTCATCGTGAGCGCTCCGTGCGGTTTCGACCTCGCCGGGTCCGTCGCGCTGGCGGAGGCCGTCGTCACGAGCGGGCAGGTGCCACCCGACCTGCCGGTATGGGCCGTGGACGCCAACGCATCCTTCGCGCGACCGGGTCCGCGCCTGGTCGACGGGGTGGAAGCACTCGCGGCGATCCTGCACCCGGACGCCGGAGTTCCGCTGGACACCGGGCTGGCCCGCCGGATCGCCTGACGCTGGAGGAGCCTTTACGACGATGCCCGGCGGCCGAGCAGTTCGTCCATGACCCACGCCGTGCGCGCGCCGCTCTCCCCCGTACTCCGGCTCCAGCCGTTACCGTTCAGCTCGTCCACGATCGTCTGCACGAGCGGCTGGTGGACGTGCGGAGGGTCCTCGATCGGCAGCTCGCGATGCGTACCGCCCTGGGTCAGCCGGACCGGGGACGGCCTTGACGTCGAGAAGGTCAGCTGCCCCTTCGAACCGACGATCACGGTGGTGTCCTCGTCACAGTCCGAGGCGTAGCACCACAGCCCGCTGCCGAGGACCCCGTTCTCGTACCGGAAGGTCGCGCTGATCGTGTCCACGACATCGTTCGCGCGGGTCCGGTTCGCGGTCTCGCCGCTGACGTCGACGACCGGTCCGAAGAGCAGGTCGAGGAAGTCCAGCGTGTGACACGCACTGTCGAAGAACACCCCGCCCTTGGACAGGGTCGGGTCCAGCTGCCACGGCGCCGAGCCCGCGGTGGAGCCGGACGGGCGGGCGTACCGTTCCGTGCGTACGGCATGGATCTCACCGATCGCGCCCTCGCCGAGGAGTTTCTCGACCGCGGCGAACCGCGGCAGCTCCCGCCGGTAGTAACCCACCCACAGCGGTACGCCCGCAGACCGGCATGCCGCGATCATCTCCAGGCATTCGTCGTGGTCGATGGCCATGGGCTTCTCGACGTAGACGGGCTTGCCGGCTTCGGCGCAACGCAGGACGTACTCGCGGTGGGAGTTGGGGTGGGTGGCGACGTACACCGCGTCGATGTCGTCGGCGTGGATGATCGCGTCCGCGTCGTCATGCCACCGAGGTACGCCGTGCCGCCGGGCGAAGTCCTCGGCCAGCGCGCCGGTCCTGCGCATCACCGCGACCAGGGAGGAGTTGTCGGCCCGCTGGAACGCCGGCCCGCTCTTGACCTCGGTGACATCGCCGCAGCCGATGATGCCCCATCGAATCGTCGCCATGACGCGCAGCGTGCCAGCGGCGCCGACAGCCTGGCAAACCGCGGCAGGACCCGGCCGCCGACCGGAGCTCCCAGGTCGTGGTCTCGGCCGCTATTCGGTCCGGAGATTGTCCGGCCTGGTGGCCTGGACCAGCCACGGTCGCACAGCCCCTGTCGCCGTCAGCACGGCAGCCGCTACCAGCACGAGTGTCAGCGCCGCGGTGAGCGGAACTGCGAGGAGTTCGACGAGGAGCTCCTCACCGATCAGGCCGAGAGCGAGCGAACCGAGCAGAACCCCACCGGCCGCCATGGGCAGTGACACCAGGACGGCTTCGTACCGCTGAGCCCGTTCGATGGTCGCCACCGGAGTCCCCGCCGCGACCAGTGCCGCGATCGCCCGGCGCCGGTCCAGCAGGGACTCCACCGAGTGAATGGCGATGGTCCCGGTGGTCGCCAGAAGCCCGACCACGAGCGCCCCCGCGACCAGGAGCAGCGACTTGGTGTAGAAGGGATCCTCCTGCCCAGGGCCGCCGATCACGCTGGCCGCGATCTGGCCGGCGCCCCCCGCCACGAGCGCTATGCCGCCGATCGCCGCACCCGCGCGCCCGGCGGGCCGGGGCTCGGTGACCAGACGCCTGGCGGCAAGGAGCATCGCGGCGGATCTGGCGCGCGTTTCGGCGTAGCGGCCGACCCGGAAGGACACCCACGAGGAGAGGGAGATCGTTCCGAGCACGGCCAGCCACACCGCCGCTATCACGAGCGCGGTCGAGCCGGCCCCCGTTTTTGCGGATGTCATCACGGCACCCACCGAGACGCCCGCGAGAGCAAGGGCCAGGAGGCCCCAAGGCCTCGGAGGGCGCGTCCGCTGCCCGCGCGCCACTCCCACGGGCGGCCCTGCCACCCGTCCGGAGACGCGCCACCCGACGAGCAGGCCCACGGACGTCACGACGCCGGCGACGAGCAGATACTGCCACCAGGTCGGGGCCACCATGCTGGGAACCAGGCCGGCGTCGACGTCGCCCATCCTGGGGTCCGCGCCCCAGACTCCCGCCCCGCCACGGTCATCTCCGCCGAGCAGAGCCAACAGCAGCCGATAGACCACGATCCCGAGGAGCGCGCCCACGCCGACCGGGATTCCGACCTCGACGGCGCCGAGGTTGCGTACGTCGTTCGGGGTCGCGCCGGCCACCCTCAGCGCCGCGAACCGTCGCTCCCGCGACGCCGTGCCCAGGCGAACGCCTTGATAGAGCAGCAGGACCAGGGGTACAGCCAGCATCACGGTGGAAAGCGCCGTGCCAGCCCGCAGGCCGGGGTCGGCAACCAACGGAAATAGGGTCTCCTGCGGTTCAGTAGGCAGAAGTGCCATCGCCAACGCGACGAGCAGCAAACCCGATGACATCGCCGTACACGCGGCGATCAACAACGCGCGCGGCCAACCGCCGGCTCGCGTCGACGTCCATGCCAGGCCGATCATGCTGTCACCCCGACGGTTTCCACGTTGCCGTCCCGGAGCACGATCTCGCGTCCGGCGTGGGCGGCGACCTTGTTGTCATGAGTGACCAGGACCACGGCTGTACCCCTGTCACGGGCGGACGACAGCAGAGCGCCAAGGACCTCTTCGCCACCTGTCGTGTCGAGCGCACCCGTCGGCTCGTCGGCGAACACGATCTGAGGCCCCGTGACCAGGGCCCGGGCGGTCGCCACGCGTTGTGCCTCACCGCCAGACAGCTCCCCTGGCATGGCGTCGGCAATGTCGGCGGCACCCAATCGTTCCAGCCAACTCCGCGCAGCCGTGCGGGCCGCGGACGCGTCATGACGTTCGAGCAGGAACGGCAGTGCGACGTTCTGGATCGCGGTCAGCTCCGGAACGAGCTGCCCGAACTGCAGAACGAGCCCGAACTGACGCCGGCGAAGCTTCGCCCGCTCGGACTCGGACAGCTCGTCCAGGCGGGTTCCGGCGTACGTGATCTGGCCGGCCTCCGGTCGCAGCACGCCCGACAGACACAGCAGCAGCGTCGACTTTCCACTGCCGGACGGACCTGTCACAGCAAGGATCTCTCCCGGCCGCAGCGACAGCGACACACCACGCAGAGCCTGTGTCCGCCCGAACGCCTTCTCGACGTTCCGAGCCTCCAGCACCACCTCGGTCATTTCGGCACAGCCCCTTCTGCGGCCACTCGGGCCGCCGCCGCATCCAGCCATTGAAGATCCGCGTCGAGATGGAAAACCGTGTGATCGACTGCGATGCGCGCCTCGGGTTCCTGCTGCGCGCGTTGGAGCGAGACCAGCTCGCGCATCCGCGCCATGTGCAGGGCGCGTTGCTGTGCAAGGAATGCTGCCGCGTCTGCCCCGAGGCACAGTGCCGTCACCGTCTTGCGTACCAGATCGTCGGCTGCGTAAGGACCGGCAGGCTCCGGCTCCCGCAGCCAGTCCCGAACCCGGGCACGGCCTGCATGCGTCAGTGCGTACGTCGTGCGCTCAGGTCCACCGGCCTGCGAGGTCTCGGCGACCTCCACGAAGCCATCGCGCTCCATGCGGGCAAGTGACGCGTACACCTGTCCGTACGCCAACGGCTTCGCTCCAGGGAACCGCCTGTCGTACGCATGCTTCAGGTCGTAGCCATGAGCTGGCCCGTCCGCCAGCACTCCCATCAGTGCAAGTCCGATCGACATGCGGGCGACTATACATTCGATGAATAGCCAGAGTGAATAGTTGGCTGGCCAATGCCCGCCAACCGGGACGGCGAGGTCATTGCCCTTCCGAGGGCTGCGTGACGTCCAGACCGCCGCCGTAGAGGTGGGACATCGGCAGGCGGATCACCAGCCGCTGGTCGGCCACCATGTTCTTCAGGAACGCGGCCTCGTCCGCCGCTGGCAGGGATTCCTGCATCGCAAGCAGCTCACGCCCGGTTTCGTCCCCGGGCGCGGTGCTCGGCGGCGACACCTCGGCATCACCCTCGGCGACCGCGAACTCCAGATGGTCTTGGCTGGTCACGTAGAACGCCGCGCGCGGGGTGTGCTCGAGGTGCCGCACCTTGATCCGGCCGGCTACCGAGCTGATCCGGATGACCTGCTCCGACCCCGACCATGCGTAGGCCATCGTGGTCAGGTGCGGGGATCCATCCTGCTTGAGTGTCGCCAGCACACCCATCCGGTGCGTAGCGAGTAGCCGAACCAGGCGCTGCCGGGACGGAACAACTGGCCCTGGACCACGACCCGGCCCGTGTTCGGCCGCCACGGTGAATGGGTCACGCATACTGATCAACTCCCTTTGGTGCATCAATTGTTACTGAGGCCATCATCTGGCACCATATGGCGCGACGGAAGAAGGCACTCCGATGTCCCAGAGGAACACTGCGGTAACGGGCCAACTCGAGGACGCCTGCCCGATTGTGGAAGTCCTCGACCACGTCGCCGGGAAGTGGAGCATCGGCATACTCGTCGCGGCCGGCGACGGTCCGATCCGGTTCACCGAGCTGGAACGGCACATCACAGGGATCAGCCGGCGGATGCTCACCTTGACTCTGCGCCGACTGGAGCGCGACGGACTCCTGGTCCGCACCGTCTATCCCACCGTGCCGCCGAAGGTCGAGTACACCCTTACCGACATGGCGCGCGAGCTGTGCCAGACGCTTGCCACCCTCACCGCCTGGGCCGAACGTCACCGATCGGCGATAGCCACCGCCCGCCTCAGCTACGACGTACGGAACGCCGCCTCCGCCGGCTCCGGCTCCGGTAGCGCACGCAGCGCAGCCGGTTAGGCAGGACCGGGCTTGACGAAGACACAGAACTCGTTGCCCTCCGGATCTGCCAGAACCGACCAGCGGTAGCCATGTTCGGTCAGGCCGGCCTCGAGGGTACGAGCACCGAGTGCGACGAGGCGCCCGACCTCCGCCTCCAACTCCTCGACGCCCAGGTCGAGGTGCATGCGATTCTTGGTGCGCTTGGGTTCTGGCACCTTCTGCAGGAGCAGCGGCGGCCCTGCCTCCGACACCAGACTCACATACGGTGGGGCATCGAACGCACGACGATAGCCCAACGGCGACAGCGCTCCCATCCAGAAGCGGGCGAGCACATCTGTGTCGCGGCAGTCCAGGGTCATCACCAGTTCCACGGCCGCGACCCTATCCGCAACCGCCGGCGCCACGCATCCGCGATTAACCGATGGCTCCCGACCGCCTTGCAGCGTTAGGTTCTGCGACATGGAGCGCATGGGCGGCGGAGTTCTGCCCACGTCCTTTCGTCGGATGGCTCTCTACGGCCGGGTGCTGTGGGTCTCGGCAGCGTGGCACTCACTCGCCGCACTCGGGCTCGCCGTCGGCTCGGCAGCGGTCACGACCGGTGGCATCGTGGCGACCGGCCAACTGATCGGAGCCTTGCGCCAGGCCGTCGAGGCCGGGACACCATCGGCCGCCGCGACATCGGTGTGGTTCTGGCTGTTACTGACCGCGGTCGCGTTCGTCGCCGGACCGGTCCTCGCGGCGGCCACTTCCGGGTTGGCACAGGCGATCTCGGCCAGGTACCTCCGGCGGTTCTACGACATGGCGATGGACGCGGGTACGGCTCCGCACGGCATCGCCCACCTGGAGGACTCTCGGGTCGCGGGCCGACTTCACGCGGTGATCAGTGCCACCCGCGAGTGGGACTTCCTCGCAGGAATCGAACTCACCTGGTCGATCATCCGCACTCGGCTGACGGGCCTCGGGTCGTTCCTGGTCCTCATGACGTGGCGATGGTGGGCACCGTTCGTCGTTGCCGCTTCGTACGTGCTGTTGTCCCGGATGTTCAGCCGGTGGGTGACCAATCAGCACGACAATGTGCTGGACGTCTCCGGAGATGAACGGCGCCGAGCGACCTACCTCCGTGGGCTGCTGACCAGCGGGCAGCCGGCGAAGGAGATCCGCCTCTTCGGTCTCGCCGGCTGGCTGCTGGAGCGCTACACGACCACGTGGAACGACGCGATGAGACAGGTCTGGCGCAATCGCCATCGCGGACTGGGCGTGGTGATGGTGGCGGCCGTCGCCATGCTCGGGGCCAACGGTCTGGTGCTTGCGGTCCTCGCCCGCGACACCTTCGCCGGTGCCGTGTCGCTCGCGGTCATCGTCACGATGGTGCAGGCGGTCCTGGCGTTGGAGGCGTTCGGGCCGCTCGGCGACGACCAGATGGCGCTCGCCCGCTCCACCACCGCGACCTGGGAGCTGGTCCGGCTTCGCCACCAGCTGGGGTTGAGGGATCTGCCTGACCAGCCACACCGACCCGACCAGCCCCGCCAGCCCGACCGGGCGCCGGTGGGGACCGCGGTGCCCCTGCCGGGCGACCGGACGGGGGCGGCGGCAGGCATCGAGCTCCTCGACGTGACCTTCACCTATCCGACCCGGGTAGAGCCGATCTTCACCCAGCTGACGCTCTCCGTACCCGCCGGTCAGTCGCTGGCCATTGTCGGCGCCAACGGAGCCGGGAAGTCGACGCTGATCAAACTGCTCTGCGGCCTCTACGTACCAGACTCGGGAACGGTACGGATCGACGGCGGCGACCCGGCGGCCGACGACAAGGTGCGCCGTCGGGTCGGCGTGATCTTCCAGGACTTCGTCCGCTACAAGCTTTCGCTCCGCCGGAACGTCGGGCTCGGCCCGCTCATGCCCGACGGAAACGACGCGGTTCTGGCCAAGGCACTCGACGACGCGGGCGGTTCGGAACTCCTGGACCGGCTCGAGCATGGCTGGGACACGATCCTGTCGCCGGAATACTCTCGCGGCACCGACCTGTCCGGCGGCCAGTGGCAGCGGGTTGCCCTGGCACGCGCACTCGCGACCGTCTCCGCCGGCGCCGGCGTTCTCGTCCTCGACGAGCCGACGGCCGCACTCGACGTACGCGCCGAGGCCGCGTTGTTCGACCGGTTCCTCGAAGTGACCGATGGGATGACCACGCTGCTCGTGAGCCACCGCCTCTCCAGCGTCCGGCACGCCGACCGGATCATCGTGATCGGGCAAGACACCCTCGGCCAGGGGCGGGTCGTCGAGGACGGTACGCATGACGAGTTGCTGGCGCTGGGCGGCAGCTACGCGCAGATGTTCGCCCTCCAAGCCCGCCGCTTCGCCGCCGCAGGTGCCGAACCAACCGAACACGCCGAGCCGACGCCGGACACCGCCGAAGGGGTGTCGACGAGGTGAAGGCGCTCCGCGGTATCCGGACCGTCCTGGCCATGTCGGTCCGGGTCAGCCCTTGGCAGACGTTGACCTGTTTCCTGGAGTCCGGCGGCACCGTCCTGGGACTGCTGCAGCCCCTCTATCTCGCGTGGTTCGTCAACGGCGCGATTCAGCGCGACACCAGCCAGATGGTCCTCGCGGTGAGCGCGTTCACCGCGTCGATCGGCGTCACCTGGATCCTCCAGCTGGCCGGCACGACCGCGCGGGTCGGTCAGATGGAACGCGTGGGCTTCGCGTTCGACGCCGAGATCGCGCGCGCCACGGCGAGCATCCAGACGCTCGACCACCTCGAGTCGCCGCGCTATCTCGACCGGCTTCAGATTCTGCGGGACCAGCAGGACGCACTCGGCGGTGCCTTCAACATCTTCCTTCATACGTTCAACAATCTCCTCACCGTGACCGGCACGATCCTGCTGGCCTTGACCGCCGACGCCAGGCTGCTGCTGCTCGTCCTCGCCAGCCTTCCCACGCTGGCCACCACCCGCTGGCTGGCCCGATGGCAGGCCACGGCCGAGCAGTCCTCGGCCGAACCCGGCCGCCTTGCGGGCCACCTGCTGGAGCTCGGCACCGCCGCGACGTCGAGTGCCGAGCTGCGGGTGTTCGGAGTCCGCGACACCATGCGTACGGACCTCGCAGCCGCGGTGACCGGCTGGCGGGAACCTCTCGTGCGCCTGGCAGTGCGTACGAACCTGGTCGAAGGCACCTGCGCCGCGTTCTTCTTTCTCACCGCCGCGGCCGTCCTTGCCTGGATGGTCAACGACACTCTCAACGGCGCGCTACCGGTGAGTGCGCTGGTGCTGGCCGTCATGCTGGTCGGCCGCCTGCAGAACTCCGGCCAGACAGTGCAGTGGGCGATCACGGGCTTCACCCGCATCGCGCGCATCACCGGAGGCCTCCTCTGGCTCCGCGACTACGAACGCCAGGTCCGCGCGTCCCACTCCGGCGTTGGTGCCCCACCTCGAGTCCTGCGCGACGGGATCCGCCTGGACCACCTGTCGTTCACCTATCCCGACGCTGGCACACCCGCCCTGAACGACGTATCCGTGCGGCTTCCGGCCGGGTCCGTCGTTGCCCTCGTGGGTGAGAACGGCGCCGGCAAGTCGACCCTGGTCAGGCTCCTCACCGGCATGCACCAACCCACAACCGGCCGGATCCTGCTGGACGGCGCGGATCTCGCAGACATCGACGTCGACGCCTGGCGAGCAGCCACCGCCGGGGCGTTCCAGGACTACGCCATCCTCGAACTCTCCGCCCAGGACGCCGTCGGCGTCGGCGACCTGCCACGCCGCGAGGACAGGTCCGTCGTCCTCCGAGCGCTCCGCAGCGCCGCGAGCGAGGACGTACTCCCGGCACTCCCCCACGGCCTCGACAGCCAGCTCGGCAGCTCCTGGCCGGGTGGTGTCGATCTCTCCGGCGGCCAGTGGCAACGCCTCGCGATCGCCCGCGGCATGATGCGGCCGGACCCCTTGCTGCTCGTCCTCGACGAACCGACCGCCGCCCTCGACGCGGTGACCGAACATCGCCTCTTCGAGCGCTACATCGCTGCCGCCGGCAACGCCCGCGCTCGCGGCGCCATCACCCTGTTGGTCACCCACCGCTTCTCGACAGTCGCGGCCGCCGACCTCGTGGTCGTCCTCGACCGGGGAGCGGTCGCCGAGGTGGGTACGCACCGCCAACTGGTCGACGCACGCGGCCACTATGCCGAGCTCTACGCGCTCCAGGCCCGCGGCTACCGGTGAGGAGAATGACCCGTTCTGACATTGGGCAGAATGCCTCCTGCAACGAACGTTTCTCGCGACCCTGGGGCCCAGATGAGCCAACTCCCGCACACGATGAAGGGTGTCGTCCTCACCGCTCACGGCGGCTTCGACAGGCTGACCTGGCGTGAGGACCTGCCGGTTCCCCTGCCCGGCGCGGGTGAGGTCCTCATCCGCGTGGCCGCGTCTGCGGTCAACAACACCGATGTCAACACCCGCACCGGGTGGTACTCGAAGTCCGTGCGCGGTACGACTGGATCAGCCGACGCGGAGGCGAGCGCCGGAGCCGACAATGACGGCGGCTGGTCAGGACGGCCGCTGGAGTTTCCTCGCATCCAGGGCGCCGACTGCTGCGGAGCGATCGAGACGGTGGGCGCCGGCGTGAGCCCGAACAGGATCGGCGAACGCGTGCTCGTCCGGACCCTCCAGGCGACCGGCGCCGGCGGCGCGCCCTATGCCACGTGGACGTTCGGCTCGGAGTGCGATGGGGCCTTCGCTGAATACACGAAGACATTCGCCGAGCACGCCCTGCCGGTGCGTTCCACCTGGTCCGATGTCGAGCTTGCCTCCATTCCGTGCGCGTACTCGACAGCCGAGGGGATGCTGCACCGCGCGTCGGTCGCTGCAGAACGCGTGCTCGTCACCGGAGCGTCCGGCGGCGTCGGTGTGGCGGCGGTCCAGCTCGCCAAGCGCCGCGGCGCCGATGTCACCGCCCTCACCAGCGCCGCAAAGGCGGAGGAGGTCAGGGCCCTCGGCGCGGATGCCGTCATTGGACGGGACGACGACCTGGGTCGGGACACCTTCGAGGTGATCCTCGATCTCGTGGCCGGGCCGAAGTGGCCGGAGCTCATAGCCGCCCTCCGACGCGGCGGACGCTACGTCGCTGCCGGTGCCATCGCCGGTCCGATCGTCGAGCTCGATGTGCGTACCCTCTATCTCCGCGATCTCACACTGTTCGGGTCGACGTATCAACCGGACAGCATCCTGTCGGACGTGATCGGCTACATCGAACGCAATGAGATCCGACCCGTCATGGCCGGGACATATCCCCTGTCCGATCTCGTCGAGGCGCAGAAAGCGTTCCTACGAAAGGATCACGTCGGCAAGATAGGGATCGTTGTCGGCGCCGGGACGATCTGACTCGACCTCGTTGTCCGCCGACGTGCCGACAGGTCACGCCCGGGAAGGGGCGGTTGGTGGAGCAGACCGTTCGACGTCTCACCGAGGCGCAACTTGGTGCGTACAGCTCGGCAGTTCTGACGTGGCAGAGCCGGGGAGAAGTTCGCGAACGTCTCGAATCCGAGATGCGGAGCCTTCTCAGCCGAACCACTGACGAGCGGTTCGGCAGGAACCTCATGACCCGCTTCCCGACCGACGGCGCGAATGACCCGGCGGCCTACCTGGACTGTGTGGTCGAGCTCCCCGACCAGGCGCTCGCCCTCACCGGCATCCGCTTCCGTGGCGGCGACCCTTCCCGGCCATTCGTGGACATCGTTGCCCTGGAGGGAAGCCTCACGGCCGACCGCCTCCATCCGATCGTCCACGCTGTTGCCGCGCGATGGGCACTCTTCTCTCCGCTGTGCGTACGGATATCCGCCCCCGCTGCCGGCACTGTGCGCCTCGCCAGCTTCGGGCCGCGTTCGCGGGTTGACTTTCGAGTGATCGCCGGGCGGTTCGCCGACATTCGTTCACGTCGGCAAGGTGGAGTTGACGGGCTGTCGGTCCATGCCGCGACGGACCTGTCATGGCATGGACAGTACCGGCGTGAGTACGACCGCTTTCTCGCCGCGGACGCGAGGCGGAATGAATGGACCCAACCCGAAGGTTACGACGCACTCGTGCGTGCCACTCGCGAGGCGGGAGTCTTCCTGGTGAGGATGCACGGTGAACTCGTTGGCATCTATGCGATGCCTCGTGCCTCTGCCCACGGTCTGCAGGGCGTCCGCGTCCAGGAGAAGTTTCTCTTCGAGTCCGTCAGAGGCAAGGGGCTCGGCACAAGCGTCGAGCACGCGGTGCTCGAACAGCTACCGGCAAACGCCGAGGATGTGGTCTTCGGCTCCATCGCAGAGGGAAACATCCCGTCACAACGGAGCGCCTACCGTACGGGCCGCGTCGACATCGGCGCGAAGCTCTGGCTGACCCTTCCGGCCGCCCCGGCATGCCTACCTGACCACATCCTTGCCCGGCACATCGCGGTGGACGAGAACGTTCAGGAGCCGGTCGACGAGGCGGCCCACTTCGCCCACGGGCATGGGTCGGGTGAAGAGAGCGCGGAAGTACAACGGTGCCACCAGGAGTTCGAGTAGCTCCTGCACGGTCGGCACCTGCTCGCCTCGGGCGGCAGCCCGGTCCAGCATGACCTGGAGTTGGTGCTCGCGCTCCAGGAACGCCGGTGAGGTCTGACGAGGTTCCCCGGGGCGGATCTCCATCACCGTCGCCCGCAGGATGAGCGGGATCGCTCCGTCCTCCAGGCTCTCGGCCACCCGCGCCGTGTAGGCCAGGAGATCCTCGCGCAGCGAACCGGTGTCGGGCATCGCACCAGCCGTGGTCAACCGCTCCACGAGCACGTCGTTCAGGAGGGTCGACATCGTTCCCCAACGACGATAGATGGTCGCCTGGTGGACGCCCGAGCGCTCGGCAATGAGGGGCACGCTCATCTCTTCCCACGGATGCTCTTCCAGCAGGTCGATGACCGCGTCGTGCACGGCTGACCGCACCCGCGCGGATCGCCCGCCGGGCCGCTGCATGGTTCGTCCGTTCCCCACATCTGCAGCATAACGCGAAATCTCTTGCATTAGGGAGGGTCTCTGTGTAACGTCACTGACGCGAGAAAACTCGCGTTTACGGCTGGAGGAAACCATGAACCGATGGATGGTCCGGGCCTACCGGCGCCCGGCGGTGCGGCACTTTGCGCTGCATGCGTTCGAGATGTTCCTGTCCATGGTGGCCGGGATGATGCTGCTGGGCGTGGTGTGGAGCTGGCTCTGGCCGAGCCTCGGCGACCGGCCCGACGCCGACGTCCTGGTCATGGCGCTGAACATGACCATCGGGATGGGGCTGTGGATGTGGATCCGTGGACACGGCTGGCGGATGATCGTCGAGATGGGTGGAGCGATGGTGGCGCCATTCGTCGTACTCCTCGTCCCGTTCTATCTGGGACTGCTCTCCGGCAGCGGACTCATGGACATCGGCCACCTCGCGATGATGCTGGCCATGCTCGCCGTGATGCTGCTACGGGTTGGCCACTACGCGCGGCCGCAGGGGTGGAGGTTCCGGCGCCGGACAGGTTCGCGGGTCAGGGACACCGACAGTGCACCGGAACCAGCCGCACAGTCCCCGGAGTCATGACTGCGAGCGACTCTGAGTGGGCGCGTCCGCCGCAACCGGGCGATCCGCGGAACGGCGAGCACGGCGGCGCCGGGCAAGCTGGCGACCAGCACCAACACCCCGTAGACGACGGCCGTCGAGACACCCTGGGCGGCAGTGAGGCCAGCGGCGCCGAACGCCCAGGCCGCCACTCCCTCGCGGGGGCCCCATCCACCGATGTTCAAGGGCAGTCCCATGGCAAGCAGAGCCAGAAGCGTCAGTGGAAGGAGCTGCACCAGCGGTGCGGTGGCGCCAGCGGTACGTGCGGCGAGCAGGAACGTCGCCAGGTGCCCCACGACGGTCAGCGCGGATGCGAGCACGATGCCGAACCAGGTACGCGGTGCGAGCAGCCCGTCGCGGATGTCGGTCTTCGCCGTACTCAGCACACGTCCACACCACGCCAGGCCGGTTCGCAGCGGCCCGGTTCGCAGCAGATCGCTGCTACGCCCGCCATACCGGGACAGGACCCCGGCGGCGAGGAGCACGCTGAGCCCGGCCGCCGCCACGGCCGCGGTCAACGCGGGCATATGTGGACGGAGTGGTGAGGCGAAGACGAACAGCACCGCGATCGCGATAACGCCCTGGACGGCCTGGCCCGCGGAGCGTTCCCACACCACCGCACGAACACCCCGACTGACGTCACCGACCTCGCGCCCGTGGCCAACGGCCCGGTGGACATCGCCGAGCACGCCTCCGGGCAGCGTCGTGTTGAGGAACACGGACCGGTAGTACTGAGGCACCGCGACGGCAAGTGGCAGCCGTACTCCGAGTCCCCGGGCTACCAGGGTCCAACGCCAGGCCGCGCACACGATGGTCAGCACCCCAAGGCCGAACGCAGCCAGGAGCGCCGAGCCCTCGACGAGGCGAAGCCCACCGAGGAAGGGACCGGTCCCCAGCCGCCACAGCAGGACGGCGAGGATCGCCACGCCGCCGAGCTGCCGTGCCCACACCCAGAACGACCTGCTCACGGGGAGGACCGACCACGGCGTGGCCGACGCGCTCCGCCAGCAACCGGTACGCGGACCACCCGACCTCCTCGAAGAAGTGCCTCATGGGGACACACGCACCGGAAGCGCTGAAGGTTCATCCACAGCGGGAGAGGATGTCGCCGGGAGGAACCGCGACTGCGGGCCGACCCACGGTATCGTCCGGCGAGCCTACCTGCCGGCGGTACGCCGTGACCGGTCCCGTCGGCTTGTGTCGCAGCGGCCCGGCGCCAGAAAATCATTGAAATTCTCTTCCGCAGGTGCGACTGTCTTCAGTCACTTCCAGTCGCCACACGCCTTGAGGAGTCCCCTTCTCGTGTCTGCGTTCATGTCCGGCTTGGAACTGAGCCGGCTGTTCTACCAGGAAGCGGTCCGCCCGATCCTGGAGGCTTCGTTCCCTGGAATCCGCCACAGTGCCGCCCTCCTCGGTCGCGGCTCAGAAGTCCTGGGCTTCGACGACGAGACGTCGAGAGACCATGACTGGGGAGCGCATGTGCTGCTCTTTCTGCGGGAAGAAGACCATGCCCGCCACAGTGCCGCCATCGGCGAAGCTCTCCGCCAAGGGTTACCGCCCCGGTTCCGGGACCATCCGACCGACTGCGCGATCCACTCGCTGCGGAACTATTTCCTGGAACACCTGGATTTCGATATCGAGGACCCGATCGAGGCGCGCGACTGGCTCACCTTTCCCGAACAACGACTCCCCATGATCACCGGCGGGGCGGTCCATCACGATGAGATCGGGCTGCAGGCCGTGCGAGACCGCTTCGCCTACTATCCGCGTGACGTGTGGCTCTATCTGCTGGTGGCAGGTTGGTGGCGCGTCCATCCGGAAGCCAACCTGGTAGGGCGAGCGGGTTCGGCGGGAGACGAACTCGGTTCGGCACTCATCGGATCACGGCTCGTACTCGATCTGATGCGGCTGTGTTTCCTCATGGAGAAGCGGTACGCACCCTATTCGAAATGGTTCGGCACGGCCTTCTCCCAACTGCGCAGCGCCACCGAGTTGTCGCCGATTCTGTGGAACGCGCTCCACGCCGACACGTGGCCGGAGCGCGAGAACGCACTGATGGCGGCGTACGAGAAGGTGACGGCGATGCACAACGCGCTCCGCATCACCCCACCGGTTGCCGCCGAGGTGCACCAACTGTGGGACCGCCCCTTCAAGGTCCTCTGGGGCGACATTCCGGGCGCACTCCGTGTCCAGATCCAGGACCCGGCGGTGCGGCGCATCGCCGACCGGTGGCCGGTCGGCGGCCCAGACCAGTTCAGGGACTCTCTGTGGGACCCGCGCTCGCGGAGGCTGCTGCTCCGCATGTTCGAATAGGCTGGTTCGGCAGTCTTTGCGGTCAGCTGGTGAAGGACTCCGGCCCGAAGCGTCCCCACGCGATGAACGCCGCAAGCGCGAGATAGACCGCGTTCAGCATGACGAACTTGAACTGACCAAGGCGGCCATGCGTGATCATCGCACCGATCATGAGCAGGATCCAGCAGACCGCCGTCACCGGCACCACGACGGGTGCGATGTCGAGCGCGGCGGGCAGAATCAGGCCCACCGCTGCGAGGATCTCGAGGACGCCCAGGGTCTTGACGAAGCCGACGCTGGCCTGGGCGGTCCATTCCCCGCCATGATGCTCGGCCAGCTTCGCCTTGGGTACGAACGTCTTGCTGATGCCGCCGGCGAGGGCGACCGCCGCCAGCAGTCCAGCGGCGATCCACAGTGCGAGGTTCACAGGCTCTCTCCTTGCGTCTCGGGAGGCGCCGGGAACGCTATGGAGGCAAGGCGTTCCGGGTCGTTCACGGACAGGATCTCCACGATTCGACCATCGACCACGGTGCATGCCATCACGCCGAGCGGCCTGCCGTTCGCGCTCCACGCCACGACCCCGGCCTCGCCATTGACCAGCGCGGGCTGCGCGGTCACCGCCGCACGGGACCCACGTTGCACCCGGCCAGCCACCTCGGCCGCGCCCAGCTTCACGACCACGCCACGCGCGGTGTAGGAACGCCA
Organism: Actinopolymorphaceae bacterium; assembly: GCA_050700915.1. Classification (GTDB taxonomy): domain Bacteria; phylum Actinomycetota; class Actinomycetes; order Propionibacteriales; family Actinopolymorphaceae; genus Thermasporomyces. The sequence goes on from JBOHED010000043.1 coordinate 16,953, forward strand.
CGTCACGTCCGGGTCGAGCACCCGCAGCAGCCCTTCGAAGTCACCGTTCCGCGCTGCCGCGAGAAACGCATCGACGACCGCGCGCTGTTGCCGGCGTTCATCGGTGGGACGTGGCGTGTTCTGTACCTTCCGTCGGGCCCGGCTGGCGAGCATCTTGGTGGCGTCCGTGGACTTGGCGATGATCTGAGCGATCTCCTCGAACGGCACCGCGAACATGTCGTGCAGCACAAACGCCAGCCGCTCGGTGGGACGGAGGGAATCGAGGACAACCAACAGCGCCAGGCCCACCGATTCGGCGAGCAGCGCGTCGTCCTCGGGCGCTCCGCCGCCGTCCTCGGTCACCACCAGCTCGGGGAGCCGATCGTCGTACGACGTCTCGGGCCTGGCTTTGCGGGAGCGCAACACGTCGATGCAGACCCGGCCGACCACGGTGGTGAGCCAGCCGGCAAGGTTGTCGATCGCGTCCGCGTTCTGGCGTGCCAGCCTCAGCCACGCCTCCTGCACCGCGTCCTCGGCGTCCGCCCGTGATCCGAGCATCCGGTAGGCCACCGACACGAGGCGCCCGCGCTGCTGCTCGAAGGCATCTGCCAGGGAGTCATCCGGCCCTGGTCCGGTCATGTTGTTACCTTCCTCGAACGCGTCCGGTCATGGGTCTGACGGGCCCGGAAGGGCCGAGGTAACGAGCACCCCGATGGCAGCGGATGACGAACCCGCTCTTGATTCTCCGAGCTCCGCGTGCGGTCTGCCTGGGATCGCGAGTCTCTGGGTGCAAGGCTTTGGCCATGAGCACGTCCAACGGTGCGCCTCACCCCACCCAAGAGCTCGACGCGCTGATCGAGACCCTTCACAGCCTGCGCACGAGTGTCCTCGGAAAGCTCGGAGGCCTCAGCGAGGAGGACGCCCGTCGAAGCACGGTGCCATCCGGCACCAACGTGGCTGGGCTGATCCAGCACCTCACCTTCGTCGAGTCGAAGTGGTTCGAGCAGATCGTCGCCGGCCGAAAGCCGAGCCGCGGAAAGCGGTCGATGCAGGTCGATCGCTCCGTGTCCCTGCAGGCGCTCAGGGCCGACTACCGGGCCGCATGCGACATCAGCGACGCACTCATCACTGAGCTTGGTGATCCAGCCGCACCCGTGACACACAACGGCAAGACCCATGACCTCCGCTGGGCGATCCTTGCCGTCATCAACGAGACCGCCAGGCACGCGGGACACGCCGACATCATTCGTGAACAGGTCGACGGCAAGACCGGCCGTTGACAGGTGGCGCGGCGCTACATGGCCGCGATCTGGATGAGATTTCCGCACGTGTCGTCGAAGACCGCCGTCGTGACGGGGCCCATCTGGGTCGGAGGCTGGGTGAACGTGACGCCGAGGCCCTGCAGGCGTTCGTACTCCGCCTGGACATCCTTGACGGCGAACTGGGTGAACGGGATGCCGTCGTTGACGAGGGCCTCCTTGAACGGACCTGCGGCGGGATGCCCGCTGGGCTCGAGCAACAGCTCGACACCCTCCGGATCCTCGGGCGAGACGACGGTCAGCCACCTCGCCTCACCGGCCGGCACATCGTGCTTCTTCACGAACCCGAGCACGTCCGTGTAGAAGGCGAGGGCCTTCGTCTGGTCGTCGACCAGGACGCTGGTGATGGTGATCTTCATCTGTCTGACTCCTTTGTTGCCTGTGGCCATCGCTCGCCGATCTCGCGCAGGGGCGAGGTGTCGATGTGATGGAACTTGTATCGACCCGAACGCTCGGTCCGGACTAGTCCGGCCGATTCGAGCACGTCGAGGTGCTGGGAGATGGCCTGCCGCGTTGCGCTCACACCGTGCCGGGAGATCAGCCGGCCGCAGATCTCGAACAAGGTCTGGCCATCGCGATCGGTCAGCTCATCGAGGATCGCGCGGCGGGTCCGGTCGGACAGCGCCTTGAACAGGTCACCCACGCCAGACACAATAGGCAAGTAGCCACTTGCCTGTCAATGAACGCCGGTTCACCTCGGGCACGGCCGGCAAGGTAGACCACGGACGGCGACCGAGCTGGACGAGGGTGACCCGGTAGGGCTCGCCTTGGCGCAGGCCGCCTTGCGGCCACGACTGCCGAATCTCGCACTCGTCGGAGGCTGTTGCGGTACCGACTCCCGCCATGTCGCTGCCATGTGGGAGTCACCGTGATTCGGCCGTACGCAGGATTCGCAGGGCGTTGAGGGTGATCATCTCGCTGGGTTGGTGGGCTCGCCCCCAGTCGACGACCTCGTGTTGGTGTGCGAAGCGGCTCTCGGGGGGAGTCCACCATTGCCGGTCGGCGGCCCAGCGACCGTCCGGTCGGCGTTTGCGTTCGAGCAGGTCGAGGGCGTCGCTGGTGCGGGGATCGTCGATCCGCCCGATCCTGGCGAGGAACATCAGCACGGCCAGGATGTCGTAGTGCCAGTAGCTCGGGTAGCCAAGCTTGAGCCAACGGGTGTCGATCACCTCACCAGCCGCAGGTGGGTGCGGTCGGTACTTGCTGGGTATACCGGTGCCCAGGCTGTAGAACAGGCGGTGCCGCAGATACAGCTCGGCAGTCCGGTCTGCGGCCGCCGCGGCTGTAGTGTCGCCTGTTGCCTGGGCGTATTCGTGCAGTCCCCATGCGGCATTGATCGACTCGTGGAAGTTGGAGCGACGCCCAGATGCGTTGCGGTGGCAGTTCCACCCGCCGTCGGGCCACTGCCACTCGAGCAGCGCCTCGGACATCCGCTGCATCCGCGGGTCGGCGGCCATCCCCAGCCGAGAGCCGATGACCAACGCGGCTCCCTCCGCGTTCACGCAGATGCGTGGCAGCCCGTTGATGATCCTGGGGCGGAAGCCGTTTTGGCGGCGGTCGAGGATGTCGCTCAGGAGGTAGTTCGCAGCCGCGACTGCGCGAGGCTCGCCGGGTGGGACGGCAAGCTCGACCAACGAGACCAGGCGCCACTGGGTCGACCTCCAGCCGCCGGCCACACCGGCCGGCACCTGATCGACGCCTATGACCTCCTCCGGACTACGGCTGCTTCCGCGATATCGACGGATGATTCCAGGTTCGCCGCGGAACGCGCCGTCATCCCGCTGGCCAGACAGGAGCGCGGTCACCCTCGGACCCGACATGATCTTGCTCGCGTCCTCGGCAGCCACCTCGCCGAGGAGATCACGGCGGGTCAGGAACCGGACGGCCGGCTCCTCAGAGCCGAGTAGCCAATCCACCGCAGCCTGGTGGCCCATGGTCATGCCCCTTCCGCCGTGGCCCTCTCCCCTGCCCGAAGTCTGGGCGGGTGGGTCCAGAGTGTGGCATGCGTACGGGACATCCTCTGTCCTTTACAACCGGGCCTGGCACTGGTGGCGCTACGCGCCGGTGGCGCCGTCGATGCGCTCGCGAATCAGGTCGGCGTGGCCGGTGTGCTGCGCGTACTCCTCCAGGACGTGGATGTAAACCCAGCGGAGGCTGACCTTGCCGGTCGGGGCCTTGGCGTCATCGGCCAATTCGTCCAGGCTGTGACCCGCCACGGCTTCGTCACACCTGGCGGTCTCGGCGAGGAACGTCATGTAGTCGGCCTCGGCATCGGCGTCGGCCACCAGGGCGAAGTCGCCGTCAGGGTGCTCCTGGCTGGAATACAATTCGGGCAGGTCCTCGTGAAGGAACTTCCCCCGGAACCATTCCCGCTCGACCTCGGTCATGTGCCGCAACAGGCCGAGCAGGGTCAGGCTCGACGGCTCGACGGAGGCGGTCCTGAGCTGCCCGGCGGTCAGTCCGGCGCACTTGCGCAGCAGGAACACGCGGCGCAACCTCAGCCAGTCGTCCAGAAGCTCCCGTTCCCCGCAGGCCATGTCCGTCCGGTATCCCCGCTCCACAACGGGTACGCGCCACGTCATCCCGCCATCATCACATGCCACGTTGCGTCCGCCGATGAGCATTGCGCAGTGATCTCGGGTGTAGCCCGATGACCGTACGTTGCCAAGGCGGACGACGAGAACGACCGCCACATGGCGCGTGGAGTGCGGGCGCACCGCGAGCCCGCGGCCGCAGCGTGACCAGACACCGGCTAGATGACCTATTCCAAGGGGGTTAGTGGTCGTAGGCGGTCAGGGAGCGCTTGGTCGGCTGGCCGGTGCGGTCGTTGTGCCAGATGGCGGCGGT
>JBOHED010000044.1:0-4427 GCA_050700915.1 Actinopolymorphaceae bacterium
CCTCGTGGCTTCGGTCCTGCCCGTGGTGGTGGATCAGGAGCATCTCCTGCTCACCACCGATCCGACCGACCTGGCCGCGTCCGCCGACAACGGCCGGCGCGCGGAGCCCGCTCACGACGGCGTACCCACCGAGTGGTGGCGGTTCGGCTGGTGGGTGCGGCCAGGACCGGAGTACGCACCTGCCCCAGAGCCGCCGGCCGCGGGTCCGGCCGACTCCTCCGGTCGTACGAAGGAAGAACCCGCCGCCGAACCGGTGGCGGCCGCGTCCGGCGGGCGGCTCGGTGTGCCCGCGACCGTGCTGTCGGCGTACCGGCGGGCGGCCACCAGGGTCCGGGTGCTCGACCCGGCCTGCCGCCTGTCGTGGGAGATGCTGTCGGGCATCGGCAAGGTCGAGTCGGGTCATGCCTGGGGCGGCTACGTCACCTCGCGCGGTGACACGGTCCGGCCGATCCTCGGCCCGCGGTTGGACGGCTCGCGCTATGCGGCGATCTCCGACAGCGACGGCGGCCGGCTCGACGGCGACGGCCAGTGGGACCGCGCGGTCGGGCCGATGCAGTTCATCCCGGGCTCGTGGCAGCACTTCGCCGCCGACGGCAACGGAGACAGTGTGCGGAGCCCGCACAACGTCTTCGACGCGGCACTCGCCTCCGGGCTCTACCTGTGCGTGGGGCGAGGCGACCTCGGCAGTTCGGGAGACCTGCTCGAGGCGCTCCACCGTTATAACCATTCGACGTCGTACGTCCAGACCGTGTACGCGTGGATCCTTGCCTACCGTCAGGGCGGGGCGACCGCGACGGCGGCTGACTTCTCCCATATCCGTGCGCTTGGTGGTGGTGGGGGTGGCGGGGATCCGTCGTCGCCCGAGCGGCGGACGCCGGAGCCCACCGCGTCGCCACGGCCGACCGACGGCCCCGATCCGGGGGAGCCGGGACCCGAGGATCCGGAACCTGTGCCTGGGGAACCTGTGCCTGGGGAACCGTGGCCAGAAAGTCCGGGTCCCAGTCCATCACCGGATCCCGCACCATCACCTGGTCACACGCCGGCGCCCTGGTGCCCGGTGGAGTCGCTGCCGGTGTGCGTAGAACTCCCGGGGCTCGCCGTCGACCTCGACGGAGCGGTCCAGCCCGACAAGTGAGCCAGCCCGACAAGTGAAATGAGGGGCGCCCTCCTCCAATCCGGCGTTGGATGAGGGCGCCCCCGTCGCGGACCTAATGGTGCAGGGGTCCCCTCATCGAAGCGTCGACTGGTGCAGGGGTCCCCTCATCTCCTCAGCGGCTGCGTGAGGGTGCCCTTCCTCCAGTCAGGGCAGCGTGCCGAGGACGGCCTCGACCTGATCGGCGTCCCAGGGTTCGCCCGCGACCACCACCGTGTAGCGCAATGTCATCGTGGCCCCGTCGGCGAGGTCGTGTACCTCGTCGAAGAACGGCGCCGGGCACACGCAGGCGTACGGATCGTCGCGGACGAACCACTTGGTCGGATGCGAGACGTTGCCGCTCTCGTCGCGGAAGACCACGGTCGAGGTCGCGTCGATCTCGTCATGCCTGCCGACATAGGCCAACCAGCGTGCACGCTCGCCCATCATCGCCGGCCCACCTGGACCGTCGGAGGAGAGAACCGTTCCCCTGTTGAAGGATCGCGGACCGCGCCAGAACAGTCCCGCATAGCCGGCGTTCGGACGCCCTTCCGTGGTGGGGCTGCCGAAGCCGATCGACTCGCCGCGACAGTTGGTCAACGCGGTGGTGAACGACAGCACCCATGCATCGGCGTCGGCGAGGATCGAGAAGCGCAGCTGACGGAGTTCGGTCAGCCAGGTCGCGCCGGCCTCGGTGATCCACGTCAGCCGCTCATCGATCCGCGCGACACCGCCGTCGACGTCAACCGTGTCGAATCCCTGGTGTGCCTGGGCTCCGTTGTTGGGCAGGCGTACGTATCCCTTGTCGCGGACGAATGTCGGCCCGCCCCAGAAGTTCTCCGGTCCGACGTTGGGCAGGGCAAGCGAGATCCCCTTGTGCCACACGTGATCGTGCGGGCGGTAGAGCGAGACGAGCTTGCCGTCGAGCGTACGCAGCGGATGCAGATAAGGCCGCGGCGACTCGACCTGGGCGACGTCGGACTGGTAGACGTACCGGCAAAGCTCGACATCGCCCGCCGTCACTGTCAAGGCGTTGTTGACACCGGCGATCGCGAGCGTGCTCATGGGTGGGACCTTCCGTCCAGCTGGTGGTAGAACGGGTTGTCGGGCGTGAGATCGCTGCGATTCACCCGTTGCCCGGTGAACGACGAGGCGTAGATCCCGGTGACGATCTCGACCGTACGCCGGAGTCCGGCACCAGTCGTGGCGGGTCGGGTGCCGGTCTGGAGGCTGGTGAGGATCTCGCCGAGCTGGGCCTGGTGCGAGCTGCGTACGTCCTCACCGGCCGGCGGCCATGGCGGCGGATCCTCCTCCATTCCCTTCACCGGCGTGTAGGTCCACGAGTCGACGGCGTGGCTGTAGAGGTGGCTCACCTCCAGTGTCCCGCGTACGAAGTCGAAGCGTAGGTAGCTCTCCTCGCGCGGTGACAAGATGCTGTTGACAAGCGTGGCGACGGCGCCGTTGGCGAACGTCATGTAGCCGACGGAAACGTCCTCGGTGTCCACCTTGCGGGCCAGCCGCGGCGCGTGGGCGGCGATTTCGGACCACTCGCCGAGCAGATGCCCGAGCAGGTCGAGCTGGTGGATGCCGTGGCCCATCGTCGGGCCGCCGCCCTCGGTGTCCCAACGGCCGCGCCACTCGACGTCGTAGTAGGCGTCGCCGCGGTACCACAACGTGTTGCACACCGCGACGAGCGGCCGGCCGAGACGGTCTTCCTGGATGAGCTTGTACGCAGCTTCGGCCGCGGTCCCGAACCGGTGCTGGAAGATGCCGACGAAGTGGCCGTCGCTGTTCTTCTCGGCCTCGGTGATCCGGTCGAACTCGGCGAGCGAGATACACGGCGGCTTCTCGCAGACGACCGACTTGCCGGCTTCGAGCACGGCGATCGCGTCAGGGGCGTGCGCGCCGGGCGGCGTACACAGGTGTACGAGGTCGAGGTGTTCCTGTTCGAGCATGGCGGTGAGGCTCGGGTGTCGGCCCGGCACCGACCACTCTTCGCCGAACTTCTCCAACCGCGTCGCGTCGACGTCGGTGGCCGCCACGAGCTCCACCTGGTCGGGGTAGGCCTTGAGTGCCCGGGCGTGGGTCCGGGCGATCCCGCCGGTCCCGACGATCGCAGCCCGCAGTCGTTCCATCGGCCCTCCCTGGGAATGCGCTTTCCGTTCGCCGACGTTCGGCGCGTGAGAACGCGGAGCGCGCGGAAGCACAGGTGTACGTACGGAGTGGGACGTCACGCTACCCCGCGAACGCCTGGTGGTCACGGTGATGGCCCGCTACGGACATCCACCGCAACTTTCGCTGGTGGGGCGCCCACATGCGGACGGCAGTCGGGTGTGGGGCGCCCTCATGCGGACGGCGGTTGGGTGTGGGGCGCCCTCATGCGGACGGCAGTCGGGTGAGGGGCGCCCTCATGCGGACCTATTGCATGAAGGGTCCCCTCATCCAATGGAGCCGTGTGATCGGTCGAGGGAGGGTCAGCCCTGGGGGAGGACGACGGGTACGCCGGACAGCAGGCCGCCGTCGACCCGGTGCGCGGCGCCGGTGATGAACGACGCCCGCTCGCTCGCCAGGAACGCCACCAGCTCGGCTACCTCGTCGGGCCGGGCGACCCGCCCGAGCGGGTGGCCGCGACCCCAGTCTGCAACCAGGTCGTCGGCGCTGCGGTCGCCGCGGTAGAGGTCGGCGGCCCAGCGCAGCATCGGCGTGTCGACCGAGCCGGGGCACACGGCGTTGACGCGGATCATGTCCTTCGCGTGGTCGATCGCCATCGCCGTCGTGAGCCCGACGATGCCGGCCTTGGACGCGGCATAGGCCGCCACCCGATCCTGTGCGACGAACGCCTGGACCGACGAGACGTTCACGATCGACCCGCCGCCGCGGGCGCGCAGGTGCGGCACCGCGAAGCGGGCGCTGAGGTACATCGCCTTGAGATTGACCGTCAGAACCTCGTCCCAGAGTTCCTCGGAGGTCTCCTCGACGGTGCCGTAACGCTGGACGCCCGCCGAGTTGACCAGGATGTCGATCCCGCCGTGGGTGGTAGCCGCTTCGTCGACGAAATGCCGTACGTCATCGGAGCACGAGACGTCGGCGACGACACCGGTCACGGCGGCCTTGTCGCTGGCCGCGGAGTCGGAGACCTTGGCACGTACCTCCGATTCGGTCGTACGTACCTGGTCGGCGACGTTTCCACAGAAGACCACCGTGGCGCCACCGGCCGTCAGACGTTCGACGACCGCCCTGCCGATGCCGGACCCGCCACCGGCGACGAGCGCGACCTTGCCGTAGAACTCGCCCA
>JBOHED010000045.1:0-11970 GCA_050700915.1 Actinopolymorphaceae bacterium
GCGGGTACACCGTAGAGCCGCCGCGCCCACCCTGGCAGCGTGGAGAACGCGAGGACGTTGAGCGACGGAACGCCCAACCGCAGGGGCGCCAGTTTCAGCGGCAGTGGCGGGTGGAAGCTGTGGACCAGGCCGCGTCGAGCTTCGGTGCATGCGTACAACTTCGGGCGGATCTCGGCGAAATAGTCGGCAAGGTCAGCGCGGGAGGCCGGGGCGTCTTCTGGGGCTATTCCGATCACCTCGGCGGCCCGGCGGCTCTCCGCCACATAGGTGTCGGCGTCAGCGTCCGTACGGAGTACTCCGGATCGCCGCGAGATGTCCACGTAGGAGTCGATCTCCGCGCAGTGGACCCAGAGCAGGCCTTCGGGTTCGTCGAGCCGGAAGGTCTCACCGGTGTCCGGGTCGTAGCCGGTGAGGGCCGCGTGGATGGCCCGGACGCGGGCTGCTGCGCGTTCGACCTCGACGGACGTGCCGTAGGTGCGGACGGTCACGAACTCGGCCGTACGCAGGAACCGTGCCCACGCGCGCTTCCGGTCGAAGAGCGCGGAGTTCTGGTACGTCGCCCGCATCACCCGTGGATACAGGGACTGAAGGTAGAGAGCCCGGAGTCCGGCGACCCAGAGGATGGGCTCGGTGTGCACCCGCCAGGTGACCGAGCCCGGCCCGAAGAGCCCGGTGTCGGTGCGACGGGCGGTCCTTCCCACGGTTCCGACACTACCGCCGCCTGGCCCGCCGCGATCGCATGAGGGGCGCCCTCATACGAAGACGCATTGCATGAGGGCGCCCCTGTCACGAACCTATGGGGTGAGGGGCGCCCTCATTCAAAGGCGCAGGGCGTGACGGGCACCCTCATCCAAGAGGGAGCGATCGGCCGGGCGCTCACGTCAGGGGCGTTCGGTCTCCCACGCCACGGTGTCGGCGATCACCTGCGCCGGATCAGCCTCGGCCGACCGTGCCCGGATGGCCGCACTCGGCGGGCGGTCGTCCACCTGGTGCAGTCCAGGCTTGCCGTCCTCGATCGCGAACGACGCCCGCGTGAAGACCTCCGCCCCCGGCTCCTGGACGTACGGCAGGCACCGGAAGTCCGCCCGCATCTCGTCCGGCGTGATCGTCGTACGCACGTAGCCGCGCAGGTTGTTGTAGAACCGCAGGTGCGGGTTGATCTGCAGGAACGGATGATCGCCCGGGATCGAGTCCGCCCCGTTGCCACCCGAGGTGATCGAGCTGCACACGAGTTCGGTCCCGACCGTGGTCGAGGTCGGATCGTCGTAGTCCAGCTTGAGGTCGCTCGCCCAGTGCGCATGCACGTCGCCCGTGAGCACGACCGGGTTGCGGACGCCGGCGTCAACCCAGCCTTGCGTAATCCGTTGCCGGGATGCGACGTAGCCGTCCCACGCGTCCATGCTGGTGACCTTCACCGGGCCGGCGTTGTTGTCGCGTTGGGCGAAGAAGACCTGCTGACCGAGGATGTCCCAGCGAGCCCGCGAGCGGTGGAACCCGTCGAGCAGCCACTCCTGCTGCTCCGCACCGGTGAGGGACCGCGCGGGGTCGACCGCTGCCGGGCAGTCCTGGTAGCCGTCGCCGCACCCCTGGTCGTCGCGGTACTGCCAGGTGTCGAGCATGTGGAACGTCGCCAGCTGCCCCCACCGGATCCGCCGGTACAGCTGCAGGTCGATCCCTCGCGGGACCGACGTGCGACGCAGCGGCATGTTCTCCCAGTACGCCTGGAACGCCGCCGCCCGCCGGGCAAGGAAGTTCGGCTGCGGGATCTCCGGCTTCTCATACACCTCGTCGGCCCAGTTGTTGTCCAACTCGTGGTCGTCCCAGACGACGAGCCAGGGTGCGACGGCATGCGCGGCCTGCAGGTCCGGGTCCGCCTTGTACTGCGCGTGCCGCTGCCGGTAGTTGGCCAGGGTCTCCGTCTCCGGGCCCTCGTGGTCGCGTGGGTTCCCGCCCGGTGCGACATAGACCCCGGCCTGGTACTCGTACTGGTAGTCACCGAGGTGCAGCACGAGGTCGGGGCGATCCTCGGCGAGTCGCTTGTACGCCGTGAAGTAGCCGTGTTCGTACTGCGAGCAGGACACCAACGCCATCGCGAGCGACGACACGAGCTGGTCCTCGCGCGGCGCCGTGAGCCCCCGGCCGACCCGTGACATGAAGCGTCCCGTCCGGAAGCGGTACCAGTACTCGCGGCCCGGCTCGAGCCGCGACACCTCGACGTGCACGGCGTGCGCCGACGACGGCAACGCACTCACCGACCCGGCTCGCACGACCCGCGTGAACCGTTCGTCCGTCGCCACCTGCCACTGGACCTCGACCACCGCGTCGGGCATCCCACCGAGCCCGTCTTCGGCCACGGGGTTGATGGCAAGCCGGGTCCAGATGACGAACCCGTCCGGACTCGGGTCACCGCACGCCAGCCCCAACATGAACGGATCCGTGGTGAGCGCGGTCGGACGCGCGGCCGCGGACGCCGGCTGGGGCAGCGCGAGGAGTGAACCGGCGGCGAGGCCACCGATCAGCAGCGATCGGCGTCCCATCTCATCCGGCGTACGAGTCGACTGTTGCCCTTCGTTTTCGGACCCTTCGATTCCGGGCACTGAGCACCTCCGCGAGATTGGTTCGGAGCGCTCAGCATCGGCTGACAAGGTCCCCAGGACGTGGCGTGATCGTGAGGTGTGGACGACGAGAGGGTGACCGGTTGGCGGTGTACGTCCGCGAACGGACGCACACCGAACGGTTGCGTCCTCAGGTGTACCGCTTGGTCTCCTCGTAGACCGTGTAGTCGATCCATTCCTGTGGAGTGTCCGGGGCGGAGGCCGCACGGACCGCGGTCGGGTTGTCCACGACCTGGTGCAGGCCCGGCTCTCCGTCCTGCGTCACGAACGACGCGCGGGTGAAGGGCGTGGCGCCCGGCTGGCTGACGTACGGCACCACCTGGTAGTCGCCCCGCATCTGGTCCGGCGTCACCGTCAACCGCACGTAGCCGCGCAGGTTGTTGTAGAACCGCAGGTGCGGGTTGATCTGCAGGAACGGATGCTCGTTCGGGTCCGAGTCGAAGCCGTCACCACCGGAGGAGATGGACGTCGTCACGAACTCCGACCCAACCGTGGCCGACGTCGGGTCGTCGTAGTCGAGCTTGAGATCGCTGGCCCAGTTGGCATGTACGTCTCCGGTGACCACGACCGGGTTCCGTACGCCCGCGTCAACCCAGCCTTGCGTGAGGCGCTGCCGGGAGGCGACATAGCCGTCCCACGCATCCTGGCTCGTGACCTTGACCAGGGTGTCGGCGTTGTTGTCGCGCTGCCCGAAGAACACCTGCTGGCCCAGCACGTCCCAGCGCGCTTGGGACCGGTGGAAGCCGTCGATCAGCCACGCCTCCTGCTCCGCGCCGGTGATGGACCGCAGCGGGTCGATGGACGCCGGGCAGTCCTTGTAGCCGTCCCCACATCCCTGGTCGTCGCGGAACTGCCGAGTGTCGAGCATGTGGAACGTCGCCAGCCGACCCCAGGGAACCCTGCGGTAGAGCTGCATGTCGATGCCGCGCGGCACCGACGAGCGTCGGAGCGGCATGTTCTCCCAGTACGCCTTGAATGCGGCCTGCCGGCGGGGCAGGAACACCTCCGGCGGTTGCAGGTGCGGATCCTGCGGCACTTCGTCGGCCCAGTTGTTGTCGATCTCGTGGTCGTCGAAGACGACGAGCCACGGCGCCGCCGCGTGCGCGGCCTGCAGATCGGGATCGGTCTTGTACTGCGCGTACCGCTGCCGGTAGTTGGCGAGTGTGGTGGTCTCCGGTCCGGCATGCAGTCGCGGGCGACCGGCGACACCCGCCGACTCGTACTGGTAGTCGCCCAGGTACAGCACAAGATCCGGCATGTCGTCGGCGATGCCACGATGGCCGGGATAGAAACCAGACTCGTAGTGCTGGCAGGACGCCATGCACACCGTCAGATGCTGGGCGAGTACGCCTGGCTCGGGTGCGGTCCGGGTCCGTCCGACCGGCGAGAGATGCGACGCCACCTTGAAGCGGTACCAGTAGTCCCGACCCGGATCGAGACTGTCGAGCTCGATGTGGACGCTGTGGGCGTTCTCGGGGCGGGCGGTGACGGTGCCTGACGCGACGACGTCGCCGAACCGGTCGTCCTTCGCGACCTGCCACTGCACCGGCACCGTGGCGTCCGGCATGCCACCGAGACCGTCGTCGGCGAGGGGTTCTGGGGCCAGCCGGGTCCACAGGACGAACCCGTCGTGGCTGGGATCGCCCGATGCCACCCCGAGCGTGAAGGGATACGTGCGTAGGTAGATCGGGGGCGCCTGCTCCGCGGCGTGTGCCGGTACGCCGGCACCGAGAAGTGACCCGGCGGCCAGACCGCCGGCGAGAAGGGTCCGTCTGCCCAGGATGTCGGATCGGTCGTTCGTGGGGGACACACTCCACCTCCGCTGTGTATCTCGCTCCGTCCGTACGCCGAGCCGAAGACGGACGGCTCTCGCGCCCGGCGAGACACACCGTCGCCACACGATCGCGTTCCGGCGCCTTTGGTCGGTCGCTCCAGAATGAACGCCGATGATCCGTTGTGGGCCGATTTGCCGATCATGGTGTGGCCAACATCTGACACTCGGCGGCGTGCTGCCGTAGGAAAGCGCCGAGACCGGTTGCTCAGCAGCCCGAACTCAGCAGCCCGAACTCAGCAGCCCGAACTCAGCCGCCCGAGATGGCGAGCTCCGCACCGGCGAGGTCGGCACCGACCCCGTCGCGGTCCGACAGCCAGCCGGCGGGCAGGGTCACCGGGCGAGGACTCCCCTGCCGCCCGCGCGGCAGCCCCAGCGCCGCCAGCGGGAACGGCTGCTCGGCGTCGAGTTCGGCGAGTAGGCCGTCGAGTTCGGCCAGGCTGGACACGAGGGCGAGGGCACTGCGGAGCTGCTGGCGTACGGCGAAACCCTTGAGATACCACGACACGTGCTTGCGGAACTCCCGGCAGGCCCGGTCCTCGCCCATGTCCTCGACGAGCAGCCCGACGTGCCGGCGCATCACGCGTGACACCTCGCCCAGCGCGGGCAGTGCCGTGGTGGTCCGGCCGGCGAAGACCGTCGCCAGGTCACCGAAGAGCCACGGCCGGCCGAGACATCCGCGTCCGACCACGACCCCGGCACAGCCGGCGTGCTCGACCATGCGGACCGCGTCGGCCGCCTCCCAGATGTCACCGTTGCCGAGGACAGGGATGTCGACGTGGGTCACGAGTGCGCCGATCGCGTCCCAGTCGGCCTTCCCGCTGTAGTGCTGCGCGGCCGTACGACCATGCAGCGCGATCGCCGCGCAGCCGGCCTGCTCGGCGATCCGACCAGCGTCGAGGTAGGTCAGATGATCGTCGTCGATACCCTTCCGGGTCTTCATCGTGACGGGTACGCCGAAGGGCCGCGCCCCCTCGACGGCCGCCCGGAGGATGGCGTCGAGCAGCCCACGCTTCCAGGGCAGGACGGCCCCGCCGCCTTTGCGGGTCACCTTGGGCACCGGGCAGCCGAAGTTCAGGTCGACGTGCCGGACGGCGTACTCGTCGCACAGGATCCGGGTCGCCTCACCGACGACGCGCGGGTCCACGCCGTAGAGCTGGACCGACCGCACTGTCTCGCCGGGGTCGAACGCCAGCATCCGCCGGGTCGACTCGTCTCCCTCGACGAGCCCGCGCGAGGTGATCATCTCGCAGACGTAGAGGCCCACCGCCGGTGCGGGCCCCGTCCCGTTCCTCGCCGGCACCGCGGTCCGAGCCGCCTCGGCCCGCTCACGACACAGCGTCCGGAACGCCGCGTTCGTCACTCCCGCCATCGGAGCGAGGACGACCGGCGGGTCCACCTGGTGCGGGCCGACAGTCAGCGCTGGGGTTGCTGCTCGCATGACCATATTGTGGACTCAGGACTTGTGGACTCAGGACTCGGGCCGGAACGCGAGTGCCCCCGCCGGCAGCAGCTCGCCCTTGTAGGTCACCGCCTCGTTGTAGACGTCGGTGACCCAACAGGTGAAGGCGTTCCGGTTGCCGACCTCCACGAGTTCGAGGCCGATGATGTCGCAGGTCACCCGGGCCGGCTTGAACGACTGCCGGGTCACCTCGTAGATCGCCTTCTTCTCCGAGACCGGTAGCCGCTTGGCCGTCCAGCTCGCCTCGACCTCCGAGCGCGACACCTTCGCGCGGACGCCGAACCTGGTCGAGGACCCCCACAGCGACACGTCACAGGTGAAGTCGTAGGTGCCCACCTGAATGATGTCGTTCTCCGACACCGTGCAGTTGGCCTTGGTGGTCTTCGGGTCGACGACGCCAGCGGACTTCCACACCTCGGTCTTGAGCTGGTAGGCAAGCCGGGTCAGCTCGGTGTCGGACTTCGCCGGCGGCTTCGGCATCGACGGGTTCGCGAACGTCTCCTTCGGCTGCGGCAGCGGCGACATGGTGACGGTCGGCACCGCGGACGCGCTCTTCGTGGGGTCCGCACTCGCCGGCTCGCTGAGGTCGGGCTGGGCGACCCGACGCGGCGACGTGTCGCCCTTGTGCGTACTCGTGGACTTGCCCGGCAGCCGGAACTGCCCACCCGAGGTCTGGATGGCGCAGCCCGTCACGAACGCGAGGACCACCACAGCCAGCCCCACGCCGGCAACCCGGAAGATCTGTGTTCGTCGTGTCATCACAGCAGTCGTTGTCACCACAGCAGAAGAAGGATGGAGGCTCAGCAGCCGGCGAGGCGCTCGGCGAGGTATCCCTCGACGCGATCCAGGGAGACCCGCTCCTGCCGCATCGAATCGCGCTCACGCACCGTCACGCAGAGATCCTCCAACGTCTCGAAGTCAACCGTCACACAGTACGGCGTGCCGATCTCGTCCTGCCGACGGTACCTGCGCCCGATCGCGCCCGCATCGTCGAAGTCCACATTCCAGCATGTACGCAGCTGTGCGGCCAGCTCGCGTGCCTGCGGCGACAGGTCCGAGTTGCGGGACAACGGCAGCACTGCCGCCTTGACCGGAGCGAGGCGGTGATCGAGGCGAAGCACGGTCCGCTTCTCCAGCTTGCCCTTGGCGTTCGGCGCCTCGTCCTCGGTGAAGGCATCGAGCAGGAACGCCAGGAAGGAACGCGTCAGCCCGGCCGACGGCTCGATGACGTACGGCGTCCAGCGCTCGCCCTTGTCCTGGTCGTAGTAGGACAGGTCGGCGCCGGAATGCTCGGCATGCGTCGTCAGGTCGAAGTCGGTGCGGTTGGCGATCCCCTCGAGCTCGGCGAACTCCTCGCTGCCGAACCTGAAGCGGTACTCGATGTCGACCGTCCGCTTGGCATAGTGCGAGAGCTTCTCCTTGGGATGCTCGTAGAACCGCAGGTTGTCGGGGTCCACGCCGAGCCCGACGTACCAGTCCCAGCGGGTCTTGAGCCAGTAGTCGTGCCACTCCTCGTCGGTGCCGGGCTCGACGAAGTACTCCATCTCCAGCTGCTCGAACTCCCGGGTACGGAAGATGAAGTTGCTGGGCGTGATCTCGTTGCGGAAACACTTACCCGCCTGAGCGATCCCGAACGGCGGCTTGCGGCGCGACGACGCCATGACGATCGCGAAGTTGACGAAGATCCCCTGCGCGGTCTCCGGCCGCAGGAAGTGCAGGCCGGTGCCGGCGCCCGCCACCCCGCCTTGGGACCGGTCGTCGCCGGGATCGACCGCGCCGAGATGGGTCCTGAGCAGGCCGTTGAACATCCGCGGCTCGGTGAACGCGCCAGTCGTCCCGCATATCGGACAGGCAACGTCGCCCAGGTCCCCCGCCGGCGGCCTGCCGTGCCTGGCCGCGTGGGCCTCCTCGAGGTGGTCCGCCCGGAACCTGCGATGGCAGCTCTGACACTCGGTCAGCGGATCGACGAACGCCTCGACGTGCCCGGACGCCTCCCACACCGCGCGGGGCAGGATCACCGACGAGTCGAGCCCCACCACGTCGTCACGGGTGCGGACCATGCTCCGCCACCACTGCGTCCTGATGTTGTCCTTGAGCTCGACACCGAGCGGGCCGTAGTCCCACGCCGACCGCGTACCGCCGTAGATCTCCCCGCAGGGATAGACGAAGCCGCGACGCTTGCAGAGACTGACGAGGGTGTCGATGCGGTCGGCGAGCACGTGGTCGCTCCATCCGGCTGGGTGTCGGCGGGGTACGCGGAACTGAACAGATTACCGGGACGGCGTACGACCTGGCGCACGGTTCCTCCAGCCGGTGGGGGAAGATGCGAGGAAGAGGGGCGCCGGCGGGAGGCGCCCGACCCGACCTGATGTCAGGAGTGCCGTGTCCAGCCGGCCCCAGTCGCCACGTCAGTCGCGCACCACCTCGACCGCTCCGGCAGCGAGCGGGTTCCGGGCGCGCGTCGAGAGGGTGAGTTATCCCCTTCTCGTCCGTCTGCACACCCTGCCGCGGTGGCTCGTCGCGCTCATCCCGGTCGCCCTGCTGCTCGGAGGCCTGACGGCCCCTTGGCCCTACAGCTCGGTGTGCCTGGCCGCGCTCGTCGTGGTGATGGGCTGGGTGGCGTATCTCGCCTGGCATCACGGCGACCGCCTCCGCAAGGTGATCCGGGTCGTCGCGCTCGGGCTCGCCGTCGTGGCCCTGGTCCTGAGCTTCGTCTCCTGAAGCTCGCCTCCCGCGAGGCCACGGCGGCGTGGCGACGGCGCTTGGCGGAGTTGACACCATCGGCGTACTAATTGACAATGATTCTCATGTTCTTGTCGCGTGGTGGAGTTCTTGCGGGCCTCTGTGCGGGTGCGCTCCTGGTGGGGACCGGAGTCGCCGGTTGCGGAACGGGCAGCGGCGCCGATCCGGGGCCTGGTGAAAAGCCGACCGTGGTCGCCGCCTTCTACCCGTTGCAGTACGCAGCAGAACGGATCACCGGATCCCACGCCAGCGTCAGCAACCTCACCAAACCGGGCGCCGAGCCACACGACCTGGAACTCACGCCCCGAGACGTCGCGACGCTCGAGGGCGCGGACCTCGCCCTCTACCTGAAGGGCTTCCAACCCGCCGTCGACGACAGCGTGGCCCAGGTGGCGGGCGACCACAGCCTCGACGTCTCCACGCTGGCCAGGCTCACCCTTGCAGCCGCACCCGACGCACATGAGGATCCGCACGGGGACGGCGAAGGGCACGAGGGGCACGAGGAGGAAGCCGATGCGGACGACAAGGGCCACCAAACGCCTGATCCGCACTTCTGGCTCGACCCGCTACGCCTGGCGGATGTGGGAGACGGGATGGTCAAGCACCTGGCCGCCGTCGACCCCGACCACGCGCAGGCGTACAAACGCAACGCCGCCAAGCTTCGAGCAGACCTGGAAGCTCTCGACGAGGAGTTCGGCACGAATCTCGCAAAGTGCGCGAACCGTGACCTGGTGACCAGCCACGAGGCGTTCGGGTACCTCGCGGCGAGATACGACTTCCACCAGGAGGGCATCGCCGGGCTCTCACCGGAGCAGGAGCCGTCGCCTGCCGAGCTCAGTGCCGTTGCGACGTTCGTCCGCCAGCACCAGGTTCGTACGATCTACTACGAGACACTGGTCGACCCCTCGGTCGCCGACACGCTGGCGACGGAAGCCGGAGCCCAGGTTGCCGTCCTCGACCCGCTGGAAGGGCTCACCGACGAATCGGCCGGAACCGACTACCTGAGCGTGATGCGAGCCAATCTCGCCACGCTGGAGAAGGGGCAGGACTGCTAGTGCCCGCAGACCACCGCGCGACATCCGCGACGACCGCGCCGGAGACCCCGGTAGCGGGCGTCGGCGCGCGCGGAGTGCCAGTCGTCCGGATCCTCGGCGGCGCGGTGAGCTACGCCGGAGTTCCCGTCCTGGTCGGGATCGACGTCGACGTCCAGCCCGGCGAGGTGGTCGCCCTGCTCGGGCCCAACGGCTCGGGCAAGTCGACCCTGCTCCGGGCGATCCTGGGGCTCGTTCCCCTCGCCGCCGGGTCGCTCGAACTCTTCGGCAGTCCTGGCGACCGCTTCGGAGAACGGGCCCGGATCGGCTACGTTCCGCAACGGCAGACCGTGGGCGGCGGCGTGCCCGCGACCGTTGCCGAGGTCGTGAGCACCGGCCGGCTGGCCAGGCACCGGTGGCGCCCCTGGCTGAGCAGTAACGACCGGGGCATCGTGAACGACGCGATCGCCACGGTCGGGCTGGCCGAGAAGGCGTACGAGCGGATGTCCATCCTGTCCGGCGGCCAACAGCGTCGCGCCCTGATCGCCCGGGCCCTGGCGAGCCAGCCGGACCTGCTGATCATGGACGAGCCGTTCGCTGGCGTCGACGTACCCAACCAGGAGATCCTCGCCGCCACCCTTTCCACGCTCGTCGCCGGTGGAGTCACCCTGGTGATCGCGACCCACGAGATCGCGCCTGTGGCGGCCCTCGTCAGTCGTACCGTCGTCGTCGACCACGGACGGATCCGCTACGACGGACCACCGACGGAGGCGGTCCTCAGCCACGGAAACGTCAGGTGAGCATGGACATCCTGCAGTACGACTTCATGCAACGGGCCCTCCTCGCCGCGCTGTTGATCGGCCTCACCGCCCCGGCGGTGGGTGTATACCTCGTCCAGCGGCGACTCTCGCTGATCGGCGACGGGATGGGTCACGTCGCCCTCACCGGCGTAGGTGTAGGACTTCTCACCGACACCGCACCGATCTGGACCGCGCTCACCGCTACCGTCGTCGGTGCGGTGGCCATCGAGTTCATGCGTACGAAGGGACGCACCAGCAGCGACGTCGCCCTCGCCGTCCTTTTCTACGGCGGCATCGCGGGCGGCGTCGTGCTGATGGCCAAGTCACCCGGGAGCACGCCGGCCAATCTCAACGCGTTCCTGTTCGGCTCCATCACCACCACGTCGGCGGCCGACCTCGTCGTGTTCGCGGCGCTCGCGATCGGTGTGCTGGTCACGACGATCGGCGGCGCGCGGCTGTTCTTCTCCGTCGGGGCCGACGAGGAGTACGCCCGGACCGGTGGGCTTCCGGTCCTCGGCCTCAACCTCGTCCTCGCCGTCATGGTGGCCGTGACCGTCGTCGTGTCGATGCGGGTGGTCGGTCTGCTCCTCGTCAGCGCCCTCATGATCGTCCCCGTCGCGGCCGCCCAGCGACTCGGCCGCAGCTTCACCGGCACCGTCGCGACAGCCATGGTGATCGGGGTGGTCGTGAGCGTCGGCGGTGTCGGGGCGTCGTACTACGCCGACACGCCGTCGGGCGGCACGATCGTGCTGGCGGCCATCGCGGTGTTCGTCGTCCTGGCTCTTGCGTCCGGTCTGGCGTCCTTGCTCCGGCGACCGCACCGGGAGGCCGAGGACCACCTTCACCACCATGGTCCAGGGTGCGGCCACCCGGCAGTCGACCATGACGATCACATCGACTACGTCCACGACGGGCACCGCCATGCCGCCCACGGCGCCCACTACGACGAGCACTAGAGGTTCAGCGGGCACAGCGGGCTGGGCGCCGGGGTTCCCAGCACCCGGGAGGCGGGCGGAACCCGTGGGCGAGAATGGGACAACGCGAGCCGTGATCGAGGAGGTGTCCAGGTGACCACCGGGCCGAAGCTGCGGGCGACCCGCCAGCGCGCTGCCGTCGCGGAGGTCCTCGAAGGGATCGACGACTTCCGCAGCGCGCAGGACATCCATGCGCTGCTGCGTTCCCGCGGCGACGCCGTCGGCCTGACCACCGTCTACCGCACCCTCGCCGCCCTGGCGGAAGCCGGCGAGGTCGACGCCATCCGTACCACCGACGGCGAGATCGTCTACCGCCGCTGCGCCACCTCCAGACACCACCACCATCTGGTGTGCCGCTCCTGCGGACGCACCGTGGAGGTCCAGGGTCCCGCCGTCGAACGCTGGGCCGACCACGTAGCCGGCGAGGCCGGGTTCGTCGACGTGACCCACACCGTCGAGGTCTTCGGCACGTGCGGCACCTGCGCCGCGCGATGACCGTGGCCAACCAGCCGCGA
>JBOHED010000046.1:0-1760 GCA_050700915.1 Actinopolymorphaceae bacterium
GACCCGCGACGGCCGGATCCTCGTCAACGAGCTGGCGATGCGGCCGCACAACACCGGGCACTGGTCGATCGACGGCGCGGTGACGAGCCAGTTCGAGAACCACCTGCGGGCCGTCCTCGACCTGCCCCTCGGCTCGCCGCGACCGCGTGCGCCCTGGACGGTGATGGTCAACATCCTCGGCGGGGCGTACGCCGACATGCACAGAGGTTTCCTGCACTGCCAGGCGCGTGATCCCGACCTGCGGATCCACCTGTACGGCAAGGAGGTCCGGCCCGGGCGCAAGGTCGGGCACGTCACCGCCTACGGCGCCGACCTCGACGACGTCCGCGCACGTGCCCGGCACGCCGCGGCCTACCTCACGGGAGAGATCGATGAGTGACGGTACGACCGGATCCGCGGAGGCTGCCGTCGTCGGCATCGCGATGGGCTCGGACTCAGACTGGCCGACGATGCAGGCCGCGGCGAAGGTCCTGGACGAGTTCGACGTGGCGTACGAAGTACGTGTCGTCTCGGCACACCGGATGGCGAAGGCGATGATCGACTACGGCGAGACCGCTGCGTCGCGTGGGCTCCGGGTGCTCATCGCCGGCGCCGGTGGTGCCGCCGCCCTGCCCGGCATGCTGGCGAGCGTGACGCCGCTGCCGGTGATCGGCGTACCGGTGGCACTCCAGCATCTCGACGGCCTCGACTCGCTGCTGTCGATCGTGCAGATGCCGGCCGGCGTCCCCGTCGCGACCGTGGCGGTCGGCAACGCGCGGAACGCCGGCCTGCTCGCGGTCCGGATTCTCGGGACGAGCGACGTGTCCCTGCGTGACCGGATGACCGGGTTCCAGGCCGACCTCGAAACCCAGGCCCGGGCCAAGAGCGACGCGCTCGCGGCCAAGCGCGTGCGGCGCGTCGGATTCGGTACCTGATCAGGTCCAGCCGCGGAGCTTGTCCGGTGCGATGCGTACGGTGACCGAGTAGCTGGCGGCGAGCTCGTCGTAGGTCACGCCGAGACGTTCGAGGTCGTCGGCGTACTTCCGCTTGAACGCGTCCCGCTCGGCCTCGGTAGGCCCGGTCGGGTCGGTGCGCGCCCGGCCGGTCGCCACCACGACGTTGCCGCCGTGGCCGTCGCTGTCCAGGTGGAGCGCCACGTGCGGGTTGGCGGCGATGTTGGAGAGCTTCGGCTTGTCGGGCTGGCTGAACAGGACGATGTCGTGGCCGTTCCAGAGGAACCAGACCGGTGTCGGATGTGGCGTACCGCCGGGGCTCACCGTGGTGAGCCAGACGATCGTGTCGTGCTCGAGGCGCTTGGTGACATGGGCGCCGAACTCGGTGGACGTGTCAAGAGTCAGCATGGTGGTTCCCCCTGGTTGTGTTGCTGGCCTGCCCGCCCGCGTCGTTCGCTCGGGTCATTCGCGGGCGAAGTGGCGCGGCCATTCGATCGCCGGACACCGATCCATCACCATCGCCAGGCCCGCGTCGGTCGTCTCCGCGAACGCCTCGGGATCGACCACGCCGAGCTGGAACCACACCGCCTTCGCGCCAGCCTTGACGGCCTGCTTCGCGATCGGTGCGGCCAGTTCGGAACGTACGAAGACATCGACGCAGTCGATGCCGAACGGCACGTCGGCGAGGCTTGCGTACCCCTGCTCGCCGTGGACGGTCGGCGCCGACGGATGGATCGGGACGATCCGCTTCCCGCGTTCCTGAAGGAACCTCGCCACGGAGTACGCCGCCCGGTCGGTGTTGGTCGAAAGGCCCACCACCGCCCAGGT
>JBOHED010000047.1:0-2483 GCA_050700915.1 Actinopolymorphaceae bacterium
CTGCTGGCGCGCGGTCGCGAGCCGCACCGACACGCGTTCGAGTCGCGCGAGCCGCCTCAGCAGCGTACGTTTCCGATCGGCGAGCGCGTCGACCGACCGTGACTGTACGGCGAACGCGGCCGTCACCCGCTGCCTCGCGGTGTGCGCCGCGACGGCGGTGCGACGACCGGAGTCGAGGGCGTCCCGCGCCTGTGCGTCGAAGACCTCCGACACCGACTGGCTCGCGCGCAGCGCTTCGTACCGGCTCGCCACCGACGACGACACCATGGACACGGTGGCCACCTGGTCGAGCAACGCATCCGGTCCGGCAGCGTCCAGGTAGCTCGACACCGCGCCGAGTCCGGGATCGAGGCGGTAGGTCGCGGCCGCCACCTCGGCGACCGCCTGACGGCGTTGTTCTGTCGTACGCCGTGCTGCGGTTGCCTGCGCGGCGGTCGTTCGCGCGGCGGTCTCGGCCTGCGTACGCCGATGCACGGCGGCGCTGTAGGTCTCCACCGCCTGCTGCGCAGCGATGTCGAGCCGGCGGAGGCGGTTGTCCGCGCGGGCGAGCCGTGCCTGGACCTGGCCGACGGAGGACGCCGCCGCCCGCGTACGCAGCTTCGCGTCCTGGACCTGCTGGGCGCTCGGCGCCGACTGATCGGTGCCCGAGTCGGGTTCCGCGGAGGCTCCTGCCGGTAGGCCGACGACGAGCGCACCGGCGAAGGCGAGTGCGGCTACGCGCGCCGAGTGGCGTGCGCCCCGCACAGCTTGCGGAGATGGTGTCGCTCGCCGCGCTCCTGCTCCCCGGTCCACGACGTCGCCTCTCTTCGTACGTAAGACAGAAGGACCGTGTCAGCTCGACTGAAAGCAAGCTGGGCGAACACGACCTGACTGCCTCGATACGTACCGACGCCGCGTAGCGCGCGAAACGCGTACCGAAGGGGTCATCGGCGGCGAACCGGGTGCCCAGGCTGAAGCACAGCAGTGTCTTTTCCTCACCGGCGCATCTGGGCGACTGCGCCGACAGGCGGATCATGATCATGGAACCGACCTGAAACGCCATTCCTCGGCGCGGGTCCCCGGCCAGGTGTCAGCCGCGGGGGCGGGGGAAGGTCTCCCCGTCGAGCGGGTCGCCGGGTCGCAGCCCCAACGGATCGGTGACCACGTGCCCCGCACCGGTGAAGGTCGTCTCCGCGTCCATGTAGATGGAGACGTGCGCGAACCTCGCCTGGTCCGTGCGGTTGGGCGTCGCCATGTGCCCGGTGTAGCTCGAGTGGAACGTACAGTCGCCGGCACGCAGCGGCACCGTCACCCGCGGCGACCAACGCAGCGAGGGGTCGAGCGTGAACAGGTCCTCCTCGTCGCGCAGGTTCTGCGGCCGGAAGTCGGTCAACCGTTGGGTGCCGGGCAGGAACGTCATGCACCCGCGCTCGGCCGGTACGTCGACCAGGGCGATCCATGCCGACAGCGAGAGCCGGTCGCCGGCGTGCGGCCAGTACGGCCGGTCCTGGTGGAACTCCGTCGCGACCTCGTTGTGCGGTTCCTTCACCAGCATGTGGTCGTGCCAGATGCGTACGGATGTCCCGATGAGCTGTTCGGCGACGCCCGCCACCCGGGGATGCAGGGTCAGCTCCTTGATCGTGGGGTCCCGCTGCCAGACGTTGACCAGCTGGGTGAAGACGCCGCCCTTGGAGTAGCTCTCGGTCCGATGCGCCTCGAGGTAGGCCTCGGCCGCTGCGCGGAACCGGTCGACCTCCGCGGGTTCGAGCACACCTCGGACTCGGACGAAACCATCCTGGCGGTAGGAGTCGACCAGTGCGGCGGGGATGGTGCCTGTGGTCGGGTCGACGTCGCTCGTCCGTACGCCTGTCTCGTCGATCGTCATCAGAGCCTCCACTGGTACGCCGGGTCGATGCCTGCATGCCGGGTCGATGCCTGCTACATCCAGGCTGCCGCCGGATCCCCGCGAGCGCTAGGCCGATCCCGACCACCACTCGGACGATCCTGACCTCGCTCACGATTGCGGACCTCGCCGGCCGGGCGTGCGTCCGGCGTACCATCCTCAGATGGCGTCGCCAGCCGGGAGGACCGCGCCGGTCTACCGCGAGCACGAACTCTTCCGCGCCGCGGCACTCCCGGTGCTCGCCGGTACGTACGACCTGGTGGGCGACACGGAGGTCCACGGCCACGACTTCTGCGAGATCGCCGTCGTCGGCGGCGGTACCGGTCGGCACGTGTGCGCGCAGGGAGCCGAGGAGGTACGCAGCGGAGCGGTGTTCGTCCTGCGCCCGGGCGCGTGGCACGGCTTCGTCGACTGCGACCATCTGCTCGTCGCCAACACCTGCGTCTCGATGTCCGCCCTCCGCGCCGATCTCGGCTTCCTGCGTGACGATCCGGCCGTCCGGGACCTGTTGTGGACCGGCCCGTTGGCGACCGGGAGCCACGGCGTCCTGCGTACCCGGATCAGCGGCCCGGACGCCGACGACACCATCGCCGAGATCGAC
>JBOHED010000048.1:0-2943 GCA_050700915.1 Actinopolymorphaceae bacterium
CGGTCCTGATGGGCATCGGCCGGATGGCGTACGGCCTGTGGGGCGAGCGGATCCCGCTGCTGCCCGCGCTCGCCTGCTGCGGTTCGCTCGCGACCGTGTGCTACCTGGTGGCCGCCCTGTCCAGCAGTCCCGTACTCAGCCTGGTGGGGTGCGCCCTGTGCGGACTCGCCGTGAGCCTGCTCTGGCCGGGGACGTTCAGCCTGGCGGCCGCGCGGTTCCCGCTCGGTGGGGCCGCGATGTTCGGCGTCCTCGCGGTCTTCGGTGACGCCGGCGGGGCGAGCGGGCCGTGGATCACCGGCGCCGTCGCGGAACTCGCCACCAGCGGCGGCGGCATCGTCAGCGAGTTCGCCGGGATCGTGGCGGTCGACGACGGCTCGGGCCTACGGATCGGCCTTCTCGTCGGTACGGCGTTCCCCGCCACGATGATCATCGCGTCTCTGCTGTACGCCGCCGTCACCCGCCAGCGTGATCTCGACACGGGCCGGGACCGTCGGGAGCGAACGGATGTAGCGTGACGGGGTGGTCAGAGTTGGCCGCTCGTCCCATGCTCTGAAGGTACGCGCAGCACTGGCGATGCAGGTCATCGGCGTGGCCGCGGTGTACTATGCCGGGACATATCTGGCCGTTCTCACCAGCCCGCTCGGGCTGCCGGTGACCTCCCTCTGGGTGTCGGCCGGGATCGCGGTGGCCAGCCTGCTGATCTTCGACATCCGGCTCTGGCCCGGAATCTACGTGGGATCCTTTCTGTCCAACATCAATGCCGTACCTCCCCCCGAAGCACTGATGGTCGCGTTTGGCAACACTCTTGCGCCGGTCTGCGCCTACCTCCTGCTGCGCCGCGTCGGTTTCAGGATCGACCTGGATCGCTTCAAGGACGCACTTTCTTTTGTCCTGCTGGGTGCATTCGCGGCCATGACGCCGAGCGCCACGGTCGGCGTCGCCGCACTCGTGATCGCAGATGCCTGGCCGGCGCAGGAGTACCTGCGGACGTGGATCGTGTGGTGGTCGAGCGACGTGCTGGGCGTCCTGGCCGTGACCCCGTTGCTCCTTGTTCTGCGTAAGGTTCCGCGTTCGGTGCGAGGGAGGTTCTGGACCTTCGCGGGCGTCCGGTGGTGGCGATGGCTGGAGCTGACCGGTCTGCTGCTGGTCACCGCTGCCTTCTCGATCGTCGGGGACAGGACCTTCGGTGTGCTCTTCCTCGCGTTCCCACTGGTCGTTCTGGCGGCCCTGCGGTTCCAGCTGAACGGCGTCGCGCCGTGCACGCTGATCATCTCAGCGGTCGCGATCAACACTGCCGCCCAGGGCTATGGCCTGTTCGACGATCGCGGACTGTACGAGAACGTCATGATCCTGCAGGTGTTCAACGGCACCGTCGTCCTGACCGGCCTCATGCTTGCCGTGGTCATCACCGAATGGCGTCAGGCACGTGAGGACATTCAGAGCACCTGCTTCAGGTTGGCCGAGGTCGTCGAGCGGTTGCAGGAGAGCATGCTTCCGGCCTCGGAGGCGTACAAGGATGTGCAGAAGTCGGCAAAGCAGGCGGCCGCAGAGAGCAGGACATCAACCGGCGAACCGCCCGCCCCGGACCGGCGATCGCGACCAGGATGGCGGAACCGTCACCCACCGGTAGCCCGGAAGCGCCGTCACCGCTAGATCATCTAGTACGTGGGAACGACGAGTGAGAACGGTACGACCGACTTGAGGGGTACCTCTTCCCCGGCGAGCTGGGCCACGAGGAGGTCGACGGCCCGGCGCCCCATCTCCCGCTGGTCCTGTTTGACATAGACGAACCGGCCCGCGTCGCTCGGCGTCTCCGGTGAGTCGAAGCAGCCGATCAGCTGCCGGTCGGGACGCCACACGCCCATGTCGTCGAGGACCTGTCGCAGCAGGACGGCGATGTTGTACTCACACGCCACGAAGCCGGTGATACCGGGATCGCGTTCCAGGAAAGCGCGGAGAGCCGCCCGGTCGGCCTGGGCATCGTCGTCGGACCGTACGTTCGGCAGCGTGCTGTGGAACTCGGTGAAGCAGCGTTCGGCCTCCCCGCGATACCCACGCTCGCGGAGTGCGTCCCGGTATCCCTGCATCCGCTCCTCGATGCTCGACGTGTTCTCCACCGGTGGGGACAGGAAGGCGACCCGGTCGTGTCCCTGGTCGAGCACAGCTGCGGTGAGGGCGTGCGCCGCGGCAGCGTTGTCGGTCGAGACCGCGCAGGCGGGGATGCCGCGGAGCTGGCGGTCGACCAGTACGAGCGGGGATCGATCCAGCACGAGGCGTACCAGGCTCGCGTTGTAGAACTCACCGTGGACGGGGAAGACGATGAGGCCATCCACCACGGGACCACCGGCGCCACCGGCCCCACCGGTGAGGGACTCGATCGCCTGTTCCTCGACCTGCTGGCTGTCCCGGGTCCGCCGTACGACGAGGTGGTAGCCCAGCTCGGCGCTGCGTTCCTCGATCGCGCAGAGCAGCCCCAGACCGTACGCCTCGGAGGCGTCGGGAAGCACCAGAGCCAGGCAACCTGAGCTCGGCGAGGGTTCGCGTCGTCGGCTGGTCGTGGGGCGAACCGTGTCGATGCGTTGCGCGTCGTCGGTGACGAACGAGCCCATGCCGCGGCGGCGGTGGACCACCCCCGCCTCGGCGAGCATGCGCAGCGCCCGCTTCGAGGTGATGCGGCTGACGCCGAAGAGTTCGGCCAGCTCCTTCTCCGAAGGAACCCGCTCCCCGGGCTTGAGATTCTCGTTCCGGATCTCCTGGAGGACGTGGTCGTAGACCCGCTCGTAGAGGAAGGGGTCTGGCACGCGTGCTCCTCTGAACTCTGACGGATCTATACCATTCTGCAACCAGGCACATACTATCCCGACCAGTGCGTACGAACCGTCGCGTGCAGACGCCCGCCGCGGCTGGGCATTCGCTGACCGCCAGCGCGTCGCTGCCGGCTCC